>DATHPT010000298.1:0-18796 GCA_035483615.1 Solirubrobacteraceae bacterium
TCTCTCGCGCTGAGCGCACCGCCTGAGCCGAGCAGCAGCTGCGCTCCCCGTCATTCTCAGGATCGGACCACAGCTCGAGCGTCACCGCGACCGACTCCTGACCATCCCCGGCCACGAGCAGCGCCGCCACCGCGCTGTCGACGCCACCGCTCATCGCTACGAGCGTGCGCGAGCTGTCGGGAGTAAGGCTCGCCTGCCTGCGTGCCGCCCAGCCGAGCGCGCGGTGAAGCGCATCGGCCGCCAGCTCGGCGGCATGGAGCTTTGAAGGAATCAGGCCCCCGAGCTCCGCGGCGATCTCCCCTGCGCCGATTCGCGCCGCTTCCAGCAGGCTCGCGCCATGCACGAGCCCCACGGTGGCGCTGCCCGCCGCGAGCGCCGCTCCACAACCGCTCGCGTCAAAGCCCGCGTCTGCGATAACGCCGTCCTGGCTGAGGTGATCGACCTCCACCGATATGCGGATCAGATCGCCACAGGCGGCGCCGCCGGCGGCGCCTGTGCACGCATCCGCCGGCGTGTGCCCACGCCCAAGCGGTCGTTCCATGTGATCGGCAAGCGACTCGACGCTCATCGTCCGTCGAGTGTAAGGGCCACACGTCGACCCGCATCTTTCGCGCGGCGCTCTAGCGGGTCGCGCGGCGAGCTTCGCGCACTGCCTGTTCCAGCGCGAACACGTCCGTGAGCCCGGTGAGGGTGCTCACGACGCCGCGCCGGTTGACGATCAGGATCGTCGGGGTCTGATAAACGCGAACCACTTCGGTGATCTTCCCGAAGATGCCAACCTGATGGGCGAGTGCAGTGTGGATCGTCACAGTGCCTTTCGAACCGTGCGCGAGCGCGCCGGCCTGCGCCTGCACCTCGCGATCGACCGTCGCCTTCGGGTTCCAGAACACCAGCATCACCGTCTTGCCGTGGGCAAGCTCGCTTTCAACCGCGATCTGCGCAGCGGTGCGCCCACTTGGCGTCTTTGCCGGCGTGCGGATATGCCCGTGCCTACGTGCTGTCGCCCGGTGCGCGAGCGCAGCCGCGGCAACCGGCTTCTGAGCGGCCGCGCTGCTTGCGCGTTTCGCCGCAGCCACAACTGGGGTCGTGGAAGTCTGTGCTTCGCCGGACGCTTCACCGGACTTGTGCTGAAGCTGCTGCGCGTTCTGCTGCGAGGTCGCCACCGCGCCGTGCGCTTTGGCGATCGCGCGCGTCAAGCCTTCGACTCCCGGGGCCGCGCCGTGATAGATCGGCGTCGGAGCCCCGGCGGCTTTCGCCTCGGCCACCGCGCTGGTGCTCGACGTGCTCGCCGAAGTGGCAGCCGTGGGGCTGCTCGGCACAGGCTGGCTCGGATTGGAGGCGTGGCTGCGCAGCGCCACGGCCCAGATGAGCCCAAACACGAGCACCACGCCGAGAATGATCTGGTAAGGACGGGAGAGCTGAGCCATCGCCCCTCACTTCGGCAGATTTGCCCGCCGAGTTGAACGGTGAGATCGGCCATGGACGCCCGCAAGCTCAATTTCACCCCAAGATGCCTGGGTTCGCCTGGCTTTGCCGGCGATGCAAGCCGGCGCTCGGATCGAGCGCCCTCTCAGGCCAGCTCGCGCAATCCCCGCAGCGCGGCGTGCACCACCCTGCCGCTGTCAAGCGTCTCCTGGCCCCCGTCCTGCATGTCCTTCAACACGGTCTCCCGCTCTCCCACGATCGCCACGTAACGCGCGCCGATGCGGTTCGCATGCCCGAGCTGGCCCTTCAACGAGCGTCCGCCCATCTCCATCTGCGCCGTCAAACCGGCAGAGCGCGCCTCACCAAGGATCTCAAACGCAGCCGCCTTGATTCGCGAGAACGACCCATCCCCCTCCCCCAAAACCTCCATGCCCACGTACAGGTCCACAGCGCCTGCGCCCGCCGGTGGCGATCCTCCCGCAAGCAGGATCCGCTCGATCCCGGCCGCCCAACCCATCCCCGGCGTCGCAGGCCCGCCCAGCTGCTCGACAAGCCCGTCATAGCGCCCGCCACCGCCGACACCGCTCTGCGCGCCGAGCGCGTCGCTCGTGAACTCGAATACCGTGCGGGTGTAGTAGTCGAGGCCGCGCACCAGCGTGGCGTCGACCTCATAGACGGCGCCGGCCCGGTCCAGCAGCGCGCGCACGGCCGCGAAGTGCTCCGCGTCGCCCGCATCGAGCTCATCCAACAACCGCGGCGCATCGCGCATGACCGCGATCGTCCCCTCGTGACTCGAATCGAACGCGCGCAGCGGGTTCAGCTCGATGCGCTGCCTCACCTCCGTGGACAGGCTCTGCTCGTTGGCCCACAGGTAGCTCTGCAGCCGTTCGCGGTAGCGGCTGCGGCTGTCGCTGCTGCCAAGGCTCGACAGTCGCAACCGCACGTTCCTCACCCCCATCTCCTCCAGCAGCGCTCCCAGCAGCACGATCGACTCCGCGTCAAGCGCGGGGTCCTCCGAGCCCAGCGCCTCTGCGCCCACCTGCCAGAACTGGCGGTAGCGACCGGCCTGCGCGCGCTCATACCGAAAGAAGCTCGACAGGTACCACAGCTTCACCGGCTGAGGATTCTTGTGCATCCCGTACTCCACATACGCCCTGCACACGGGCGCGGTGCCCTCCGGGCGCAGCGTCAGCGAGCGTCCGCCACCATCGGTGAGCGTGTACATCTCCTTCTGCACGATGTCCGTCGAGGAGCCCACGCCCCGCGCAAACAACTCGGTGGCCTCGAAAGCAGGTGTCTCGATCCGCTCATATCCAGCCCCCTCGAGGATCGACCGCGCTTTCGCCTCGAGCGTGGCACGCATCCTCGCCTGCTCGCCGAGCACGTCATACGTGCCCCGCGGCGCCCTGATCCGCTCGCCGCCCAACTTCAGAGGGCCTGCGACGGCGCCTTGCTCGCAGCCGAGGCGCGCAGCTCGGCCAGGAACGGATTCGTGTCCCACTCGCCACCCAGGCTGGTGACGCCCATATGCCCCGGGTACACAGTTGTCTCGCGCCCAAAGTTCTCCATCAGCAAGCCGATCGAACGCTCGAGCGTCCCCCAATCGCCACCCGGCAAGTCCACCCTCCCCACCGAGCCCTCGAACAGCACGTCGCCGGAGAGCAACACCGGCGCTGCGCCTGGCCGCGCCCCAACCACTGCGACATCAGGGGATGCGGGAGCGCCTGCATCCACCGCCTGGGAGATCGCATAGGTGACATGGCCCGGACTGTGACCCGGGGTGAAGATCACCTCCACGTCCAGGCCCCCAAGCCGCAGACGCTCACCGCCCCTCACTGTCTGCTCGGCCTCCCAGCTCTCGAACGGGCCGAAGCCGGGCATTGTCCATTTCATGATGTCCGCCAGCATCCCCACCTCTATCTCGGGGCAGTACACCGGCGCGCCGGTGGCCTTCGCGAGCGGCGCCACCGCACCGATGTGGTCGAAGTGGCAATGCGTGATTAGGATCGCCTCGATCTCCACGCCCAGCGCCCGTGCGCCATCGAGCAGGCGCTCGGGCTCCTCCCCCGGGTCGACCATCAGCGCGCGCGTGGCCTGTGCACTGGAGCGCACGAGGTAGGCGTTCTCCTGGATCGGCCCCACCGCGAAGCCGTGCACGTCGATCATTTCGCGCTCGCCCCGCCCGCCTGCCTGGCCTTGCTCGCCTGCCTTCGCCTGTAAAGCCAGCTGTCGGTGTAATAACTGATCGGCACATACGCAATCAGCACGATCGGGAACAGCGCGATCGCCTCATTGGGCTTTTTCAACAGCAGGATGCTGATCAGCAGCATCACCACCGCCGCCGCCATCGCCCTGTAGAACGCCCCACGCCAGGTCGGCTCGCGTTCCAGGCGATTCACGGGCTTCTCCTTGGAGGCGCCCGCCTTGCCGGTCTTCTCGGCCGTGGTCGGCTTGCGGCCGGTGCGCCCGCGCGACTCCACCACCCCTGCCGCATTGCCCCGATGCTTGGTCTGCCGTCTACGCTTCGTCTGAGCCATATCGCGCCTTGCTCGCGGTGTCTCTACACGGATAACTGCGGACCATCCTGCGATGGCCCACCTAGAACCCTAGTGCGTTCTCGATCACGTGCCTGACGGGATCGAATCCGGTGAGCCTCACATCCGCGGGGAAGCCCTCCAGCGCCGCCCGTGGAGCGACACCGACAAGCTCCGCACACGCGATTCTCGCATGCCTGCGCACGGCCTCCACCACGGCGCCCAACGGCACCTCCAACGGACGCTCCACGTTCATCGAGACCTGCCCCACGCTCCCCCCACGCAGCGAGACTCCGATCGCCCGCACGCCCGCCAAACCCTCGACGCCACCCTCGCGGATCAAGCTCGCGATGCGCCTCGCCTCCTGCACGCCCGCCGGCGGCGCCAACTCGATGTTGAACGCCACCAGCGGCTCCCTTGCCGCCACGAGCGTCGCGCCGGCTCTCGGATGCGATCGCGACGGGCCGAAATCGGGAGCCAGCTCGCCCGTCCCCAAACGCTTCGCCAGGCCGCCCACACCGCCCCGCCGCAACTGCGCGCGCGTGCGCCCCTGCGCCAGCTCGCCATACAGGAGCACCGGCACGCCAAGGCCCTCGCCGATCTCGTGCGCCACCACCAGCGCCTCGGCGCAGGCCGCGCCTCTCTGAGCAGCGTCGAGGTACACCAGCGGCACAACGTCCACAGCGCCCACATGCGGGTGCTTGCCGACGTCGCTCGGGTCGCGGTGCGCGCCCACGTCCACCTGCCCCACGGCTGCCCGTGCGCCCGCTAGCAGCGAGCTCGACAGCTTGCCCTGGGCGCCCGCGAGCGTGAACACCGAGCGGTGGTGGTCCATGTCGGAATGAACGTCAAGCAGGCGCACGCTCCCCCCGGCGGTGAACGCCGCCGCGATTGAGGCGATCGTCGCCTGCCTGCGACCCTCGGAGATGTTCGGGATGGCTAGCAGCGGTCGGGCGGACATGGGCGAGAGGGAGATCCGGGGTGAGGCGCGCGGCGCCAGCCGCTCGGTCGCGAAAGGCTAAACTTCCCGCTCCCGCCGGAGTAGCTCAGCTGGTTAGAGCAGCGGAATCATAATCCGCGTGTCGGGGGTTCGAGTCCCTCCTCCGGCATCGCAGAAATCCCTGACTATGAGCCGGGGTACAGCAAGCATGAGCAAGTCCTAACAACTCCGCTCACATGTTGACATAGGCTCGCGAGATCCTCTATTTTGAGGCCAGCATATTTCGGATGCGCAGCGTTCGTCCACAACGCCTCACCGATTGGGGCTTCACGGGGGGTTTCCATGTCCGGTAGAGCCGCCATTTCGCGTGGTCCTGTCGTTGCTTTGCTCGCATCGTTGTGCGCAGCGCTCGCCGTGCTGGCGACGGGATGTACGAGCGCGTGGGCCTCACCCGCGACTTACCTGCACAGCTTCGGGCCCCTCGAAAGGCCGACGGGTGTCGCAGTCGAAGAATCCAGCGGAAACGTGTTCGTCCCCGAAAGCGGCGAAGACTTCGACACGGTCAAAGTGTTCGGCGAAAGAGGAGACTCGCCTGCTGGCGGCGCGCCGCCGGCGTTCTCTGGCTTGGAAACACCTGCCAAACGCTTTGCATTCGACATGGAGTGGGTCGGCATCGCTGTGGACAACTCGACCAGCGCCGCCGCCGGCTCTATCTACGTCGTCGACAGGGGCAATGGGGTCGTAGATCGCTTCAAGCTGACCGGCGATGAATTCAAGTACGAATCTCAGCTGATCGGCTTCAGCCAGCCCGAAGGCGTAGCGACGGATGCGAACGGCGACGTCTACGTGAGCGATCCCGGCGCCAATATGGTCCGCGAGTTCTCGCCCGGAGGCACGACGGAAATCGCCAGCTTCGCGGTAGCTGGATCCGAGCGGAGCGTTGTCGTCGATTCCAGAGGTGACATCTTCTTGTACGGCAACCCGGACGGTGCGCTTGCAGGTCCGCGTCGGGCCGAGATCTGGCGCGACTCCGATACGGCAACGAGCGCCGAAAAAGTCACGGAAGTCCCCGAAGTCGAAGGAGCATTTGCAGACGGCATCGACCGCGCGACCGACATAGGTTACGTTGCGATCGAAGGGCGGGTGGTAGAAGGGTTCGCGATGCCCACCCCGGTAAGAACCGGAGGCGAATTTGGCTCGGGGACCTTCTCCCACGAAATCGAAAACATCGCAGTGAATGAAAAGACCGGCGAGATCTACGTGTCCGACAGGGGCAACGAAAAGGTCTTCATCTACCAGGGCGCTCCTGCGCGGTTCCCGCTCACCGTCTTCATTTCAGGCGAGGGAGAAGTCACCTCCACGCCTGCGGGACTCGCCTGCTCGACCTCCGAATGCACGCATGAATTCGAAGGCGAAGTGACCCTGACGGCCACCAAAGCCGGGACGGGCTACGAATTTGCCGGTTGGATTGGGTGCAAGTCAACATCGGCGACGACCTGCACAGTGGAGAGGGCCAAGACGACCGAGGTCACCGCCGTGTTCTTGAAAGCGGGTACACAAGGTCCAACAGGTAAAGACGGGACTACCGGCCCGGAAGGCAAAGTAGGCGCTATCGGGGCCCCCGGGGAAAGGGGTGCACCGGGTCCCACTGGCACTCAGGGTCCTGTCGGTCCCCCCGGCAAGGTCGAGCTTGTGACCTGCAAGAAGGTCGCAAAGAAGCAGAAGTGCACGGCCAAGCTTGTATCAGGCACAGTCAGTTTCACGACTTCGGGTGCGTCAGCCCAGGCGACATTGTCCCGTCACGGCGTGGTTTACGCGGAGGGGACGGCCCGCACCGCGAGTCGGCGCACAAGCCTGCGACTGCTGCCCGTGCGCCGACTACAACCAGGGAAGTACACGCTCACACTGATAAACGGAACCGGGAAGCACAAGAGGATCAGCAGCGAGTCCTTTACGCTCAGCTGAGTCTCTCTGAGATTGCCCACTGATACCCAAGCGCCCCAGCACCCCCCTCTTTGCCCGCATCTACACCAAGGTCGCCGAGCAGGCCAACGGGCGAGGCGGCGCTGAGCATCGCCGCAAGCTGCTCGCGGGCTTGAGCGGTCGCGTCGTTGAGCTTGGGGCTGGCAGTGGCGCGAACTTCGCGCACTATCCGACCTCCGTCGGCGAGGTCGTCGCGATCGAGCCCGAGCCATACCTGCGCGAACGGGCGCTCGAGGCCGCGACGGAGGCCCCTGTGAGCATCAGGGTTGAAAACGGCGAGGCAGACCGACTCCCTGGAGAGGACGGGTCTTTCGACGCCGGCGTAGCCGCGCTCGTGCTCTGCACCGTCCCCGATCAGCTGCGCGCACTCGCCGAGCTGTTTCGTGTCATTCGCGCCGATGGCGAGCTGCGCTTCTATGAGCACGTCCTCAGTTATTCCCGGTGGGAGGCTCGATTCCAACGCGCCGCTGACGCCACTCTTTGGCCACGGCTCGCCGGTGGTTGTCACTTGGCGCGAGACACGCTCACCGGCATCGAGCAAGCAGGATTCACAATCGAGGAGTGCGAGCGCTTTCCCTTCAGTCCCTCCCCCTTGCTCCCTCAGGATCCGCACATCTTGGGAATCGCTCGCCGACCGTGACCGTCGGGCACATCTACTCTCAGCGCCGCTCCCCTCAACGCCCCTTCCGCACATAAACCAGCTGCCCGTCGGCAAGGCGATAGACGGTCCCGACTGGCCGACCGTGACCGCTCGCTGCCGGAGCCCCGGTCGGTGAGGGCAGTGTCTGGGTTGATTGGGTAGTAGGTGTACGTGCTTGCAGACGATGGGTGTGCTGGTCGAGCGTCAGGCCGAGCCCGGCAATCAGAAACGCAACGGCCAGGACGATGCCGATGTCGAACAGATTGACGAGACCGTCGAGTGGGTCCCCTGCTGCGTCTTCGATGCGGTCGTGGCGGCCGAGTCCTGTGCGACGGGTCATGGCTCTGTTACTGGTGGGATCGGCGGGCTGAGCTGTGTTGTGTTGGGTACCCGTGCAGAGAGCACCTGCGGAATCGGTGAGGGCATCTGGCCCTGATCTGCACGGGCTGGTGAAGCGGTTACGGGAATCGTTGCCCGCTCCAGCGCTGTGAGGTCTTCGCTGTACATGCGAGTGCGTGTGAGCGTCAGCGCGAACGCAACCGTGCCCACGAGCAGCCCGACCGTGGTCGCGGCGAACGCGGTGCGCAGGTCCGTTGCCAGCGTGGCCACTTCGCCACGACCGAGCGCCGCGAGTCCCGGTGCGAGTGGGATCAGGGTGCCCATCAGACCGAGCGCTGGGCCGGCTCGGACGAGAATGCGGGTGTGGTCGAGGCGTCGTTGGACCGCGAGCTCGTAGTCGGCAAGCGCGTGCTCGATGCCGGCCTGTTCACCGGCGAGGATCGCTCGGGCTATCTCAAGGAGTGCGTCTCTTGCGAACGAGCTTGGTGCGCGCGCTGAGAGCGCGGTTGCCTGCTCGGGATTGGCTAGGACCTGGCGAGCAAGGTTCCCTAGCGCGCTGCGTCCGGCGCGTGTGCGCGTCCACAGCTCGGTCGCGAAGCGTCCGACCTCGATTGCGCAGACGAGAAGCACCAGCAGCGCAAGGATCAACACCGGGACCCGCAGCGACGAGGCAATCCGTGCCAGCGCTTCCGCAAGTCCGTCTGTGGCTGCGAGCGTGCTCACAGGGTCACCTCTCCTCGGCGCAGCTCGATCTGGGTGCCGACGAGCACGGACAGGAGTAGCGCGCCCTCAATACCGATCGCGAGCCACGGCGTCTGGTTGGTGCCCGCGCCAGCGCCGTGCAGGCCCGGCGCGCCGGGTTCGGGTGCGCCGGCGGGTGCTCCGATCAGAAGTCCTTTGACATTTTGGCCGCTGGTCTGCGCCCCACCACCTGCGCCGGTGCCGGTCAGCGCGACGCCGCCCGTACCTTTGTGGCTGGCTGAAGCGTGTTTCTTGGCGTGATGGACGCTGGCGGTAGTGGCTGTCAGGACAGGCGTTTTGTGGGCAGCGCCTGGGTTCAGCTTGTGGGTGGCGGGCCTGTCGTGCTTGCGCGATTTCAGCTGGCGGGCACCGCCGGGAGTATTGCCCTTGCTTGCGGGCTGGGGACGACTGAACAGCTTCGCGCCGTCACCTCCACCACCTGAGATCACGCCGCCTCCTGGCTGAGGGGACTCGCCGCCGTTTCCCGATTCTCCGCTGCTGGGGGGCTGTAGGGGTAGCGGAACGTACGGCATTTCGGGGATCGGCAGGGGATTGCCGGTGAATGCTGGGGTGACGTACGCCGTCATCCACATGCCGTTCAGTTCCTGGTTTTCCTTGTAGCGGATGTGCCCGTCGGGCTGCTGCATCGAGGCGAGGTAACCGAGCGGTTCTTCCGTTTTTTCGCCGGAGTGCGTGAGCCATTCTTCCGGGTTGATTCCCGCGGACCACATCGCCTGCACGACCCACGCTGCTGAAGCTACGTTCGGTTCGCTTTCGGTGAAGAACTCTACGAAGCCACCGTTGCTGGTCTCGCCTTCACGCAGGTATTCAAATGCCTGCTTCTGCCCTTCCGGGTCGGGATGCTTGACGGCGTTCAGCGCCTCGAGTGCGGCGGCGGTCATGTCGATTTCGCCTTCGGCTTCTTTTGGCAATAGGTGTCTTTCTTTGGGGTTGCAAGGGCTGACCCTGAGGGCATAGCTCCAGTTCCAGCTACCGTCGCACTTCTGCTGTGCTTCCAGCCATTGCGTGGCACGGGCGATGGCTTCTTCGACCGCTGGTTCGTGGATCGGGCTGAGCGCGAGGATCGCGAAGATCGTGTCGTTGACGCCTGGTGTCCGGGGATCTTTCGTTTCGTGCGGGAAGGCGCCCGCGTTGCTGCCGGTGGCGATCTGTCGTTTGAGGATTTCGCCGGCTAGGTCGACTCCGCCGAAGTCGTGTGGTGAGGTGCCTGCGGCATCGACGACCAGCAGTTCGCGCTCGAAGTCGGTCGTTAGCGATACGTTGTGTGCGTTTTCGGCCAGATAGGTGTAGGCGCTGTGCCCGCCGACCCAGTGCTGCGGTGCGGTTGTTTGATCGCGCGGGTTGATCCCGGCGGCAGCCAGCGCCAGCGTGACCCAGGCGGTGAAGTCCGAGCCGGGTTCGGTGCCTGGTTCGGCAAAGCTTCCGTTTTCGAACTGCGCATTCTGCAGGTATCGCACGGTTGCTTCTAGGTTGTGCTGGAACTTCGGATCGCGGGCGCTTGCAGCGTGGGCGGGACATGCTGCGGCCAGGGCAACCGTCGCACAGACTGCGATCGTCAGCGTGACCGTGCTGGTCTGCCGGTCGAGTGTTGGGATCATCGTCGGGTGTGGGGCACGGTCAGCATTTTCACGATGCTCTTTGCGCCCAGAGGGCTGACGGTGAGGCGGTAGACGCCGGGGGCCAGTCGGGGGAGTTTGATCTGGATGGTTCCGGCCTTTGTAGCGCGCACGGTAAATCGCTTGGTGAGAACCCAATGGCGATGGCGTCCTCGACCCGTTTGGCGTGCAATCTGGATGGTGGCCCTGCCAACAGCGGTGAAGTCGAGCTTCAGCTGCCTGCCGAGGATGTTTACCCGAGCGAGCGTTTTCGTTGGAGCGTCCGGAGCGCCTGTCGAAGGTTGGGTTGTGAGTGCGTTTGAAGCGGAGGGCGCCGGAGGGCCGCTCGTGGATGGGGCGGAGGGTTGTTCAGGGGGCTGTTCTTCGTCTTTGTGCAGATAGCGCGAGGGGGTGCGGGTCTGGTCTTCGGCGGGGAGTTCTCCACAGCCGGTTTCGCCTGCGGCGAGTACACACACGTCCAGGCGGTTGGAGCGGATCGCTTCTTCTTCTGGGATCACTCCTTCTTCTTGTTCTTCTTTGGTCAGCACTCGCAGCGGTGTGCCGGCCATGATGCGGTGCCACCCGGGCGTAGTGAAGGTGATGCTGGTCTTGCCTTCGCTGTTAGTGGTGACGGTTTCGGTGCTTTCGCGCTGCACCGTCTCAAATCCCTTCGCGGAGGTTTGGACTGGGGCGACCTCGGCGCCTTCGTAGGGAGTGCTGTCCGCCGGTGTGCGTTCGGGTGTCGCGGGGGGCTGACCTTCGCCGTGATCGCCGTAGGCGGCCACTTCAACCTGGAACGGCTGGCCGAGTTCGGCGGTCGCGGTCAATGGCCGCGTGCCGGAGCTGTAGTGCTCGCCCGTGGCGAACAGGCCGAGGATCTGCCTTGACTGGAAGGCGTTGTAGATCCACAGCGCTTCGTCGCCGTTGTGCAACTGCCACTGGCAGCCGCCGACGTCGGTGTAGACGTTGTTGGCGAGTACGCCCCACGACTTGCCTTCACGTTCGGCGTTTTCTTCTTCTGAGCTCCAGCGCTTGACGAAATAGTCGTTGAATCCGGGGTACCACTGTCCGGCCATCGCTTCGGTTTCGCCGATCAATTCCATCGCATCGACCGAGGAGGCGGTCGGCGTAGGTCCCGGTTCGAGGTTTTGCGGGTCGAGCGAGTTGATCCCGTCGCACGGGTGTTCTTTGGTGTCCTCAGCGGTGTTGCCGTCGGGTTCTGAGGAGTGCACATCGTGGCCTTCCGTCCAGATCGGGCCTTCGAACAACGTCTTGGTCTTCCCCTCGATCCGCACGTTCACCCGCGTGAGGTGCCCACCAGCCGAGCCTTCCGGTTCGTGTTCGGTGGGGGTTTCGCTCGGCCCTTCTGGTTCCGTGCCCGACGATGCGGCAGGCGTCACCAGCCGGACACGGTTGTTCAAGGTGTCAGCGATCAGCAGATCCCCGGCGCTGTCGAAGCCCAAACCGCTCACACCGTCGAGGTGCGCTGCGGTGGCCGGTCCGCCATCGCCACTGAAGCCGCCGTTCGTGGAGTTCACACCAGCAACGGTGTAGATGTCGCCTTTGACGGTGGCGGGCAGACCGTATGCGCAACTGCTGGAGCACGTCGTGGCGGCGACCATGCGAACGACGCTTCGCGTGACCGAGCCTTCGCTTTCGCCGATCAGCACGTTGCCGGCGCCATCGACGGCGATCGTCTGGGCAGGCTGCATCGGGGCGACGAGCGCGCTCGCACCGTCGCCATCGGTTTCTTCTCCCTGGGGATAGAACAGCGCACCGTCGCCGGCCAGCGGATAGATGTCTCCAGCCGTCGTGCTTTTCTGTCCGTAGGCGCATTTGCTCGCACAGGAATGGGCCGCGACAAACCGCACTTGCAAGTTGTACGTGTCTGCGATCAGCAGGTTTCCTTCGCGGTCTATCGCGATGTCCGCAGGGCGGGACAGTTGCGCGCCCGTGGCGAGTTTCCCGTTGCCTTTGGCGCCGTTTGCGCCGGTGCCGGCCACGGTATAGATGTCGCTCTTGGTCATCCCCGGCAGCCTGTACGGGCATTCCGCCACGCAGGAGCTGCCCGCAACCAGCCTGACGCGGTTGTTGGACGTGTCGGCGATCAGCAGATCGCCCCGGGCGTCGACGGCCATGCCCCTGGCGCCGTAGCCAAGCTGTGCGCTGACAGCCGGGCCGCCGTCGCCACCAGCGCCTTCGCTCCCATCCCCAGCGATCGTGTAGATGTCGCCGCCGACCATCGCGTGCAGACCATAGGGGCAGTTGGTAGTGCAGTTAAAAGCGGCAATCAGCCGCACCAGCCGACTGCCGTCGCTGACGATCACATCGCCGCCGGCGTCGACGGTCATTGAGGTCGGTGTTTCGGGGGCCAGCTGACCGCCTGCTCGCACTTTGAACAGCGAGGCGCTGCGCGCCTGCACACCATCTTCAGCACTGCTGCCGCCGCCGGCGATCGTGTACGTTTCACCTCGCACGGTGGAGGGCAGGCCGTACACGCAGCCCGCATCGCATTTCATCGCAGCGATCATCCGCACACGCCCGTTACGGGCATCGAGCACGAGCACATCGCCCACAGAATCGGAGGTGACGGCACGCGGCCATCCAAGCTCGAGGCTAGTGGGCAGTCCGCTTTCACCCGAGAACGTCGCTGTGCCGTTGCCGGCCACGGTGTAGATGTCGTTCGTGACCGTTACCGGAAGTGCGAACGGGCAGTTGTCGGAGCAGTCACGGCTGGCCAGGAGCCGGACGGACCCGTTGCTGTTCAGCAGCACCCCGATGCCAGGCGCACTCGTAACAGCCCACGGGTCGATCAGGGACGCCTCCCCGCCCGGTACACCATCGCTTGTATCGGCTGCTCCGCCGGCGATCGGATAGACGTGACCCTCGGTCGTCTCGGTGAGGCCGTATGGACAGCTGCTTGCACACGACGAGGCGGAGACGATTTCGACATGGCCTGTTTGGCCACCGCCGGCAAGCACGATGTTCCCTTCGTCGTCCTCTGACATAGTCGAGGCATCGATGAGCGCATTGGTTGCGAGCCCATTGTTATGTGAGGCTTCACTGCCCCCACCTGCAATCGTGTAGATGTCACCAGCCGTCATTTCGAGCAGGCCATATGGGCATGCAGACGCGCAGTCGGAGGCAGCAACGAGTTGCACCTGACTTTCGCCGTGCACGTCGAGGATCAGCAGGTCGCCGTCGCTGTCGGCTGACACCGCTTGAGGCTGGATGCCGGCGCTGCGGGCCGGTCCGCCATCGCCGGTGAGCGGTTGGGTGTACTGCAGGCCGGCGACGCGATAGATGTCTCCCTTGGTCATCGCCGGCAGGCCATATGGACAGTCGCCGGAGCAGCTTTCATCAGCAAGAGCGAGCACCATTTCCGATGTCGCGATCAGCAGGTTTCCGTGGGGGCCGATTGCCAACGATCCGGGTTCTCCGACCCCCGAGTCGATGGCCGGACCTTCTATCAGGCCAACTTGGGGCCCGACGCCGGCGATGGTGTAGATGTCTCCTTTGGTCGTGGCAGACAGGCCATATGGGCAATCAGAGGCGCAGTCCGCGGCGGCGATCAGGCGCACTCGGCCGTTGTGCTGGTCGGTGATCAGTAGATCGCCTTGTGGGTCGATCACCAGTGCGCGCGGGTTGTCCAGGGAGGCTGCGGTTGCTGGTCCTCCGTCGCCGCCGAAGGCAGCGGCGCTGGTCCCGGCAACCACGCTCTCGAGGCCCATCTTCATGTTCACCGCGTGGATCAGGTCCGCTTCGCTGTCGGCGATGTACAGCGTCTGACCTGATACGGCCATCGCCGAAATGTTCTGTCCGAAAGCCTTTGCGGGCCCGTCGATCAAAGGGTCGCCCGCTAGCGTGGAGATGCTGCCGGGCGTGGCCGCCGCCCCCCACGATGGGGGGACGACGGCCGCACCTGTCACAGCCTGCGCAAGCAGCAGCAAGCAGCTGTATAGGAACACGCGGGCTGTGCGCCGAGGGATCATGTGTGCAAGTAGATCACGGCGCCAAGTTCTACCTGGGTACCGAGTTCCGCTGTTTTTTCGGCTTCACCGTTGAAGCTCACCTTCCACGTGGCAGAGGTCCCGTTGATGCTCGTGATGGCACCGCTGCCGGTTTTCGGTTCGAATGCACTGACACAGCCAGTGGGCTTGACTCCGGTGCCCGCCTTAGCCGCTTCAAGGACCTTCAGAAGACCCATTGATGATTCTTCAGCCGCAGATCCGGCTTTCACAGGCACCGAGCAGACCTTTATCGCGGTACCGTTGTTGATGATCAGGGCGAGCGGGCTCGTCAGCGTGGTGCTGAATTTGCTCGCGAAGTTCCACTTGGACTGGCCGACCCTCGTAGGCGTTGGCGGTTCAGCCGTGAAACCAGCTCCGGCGAGCGCCCTAACCGCGTCCTGACTCGAGTAGTTGTTCACCGCTCCAGCGGGTTTGTAGCGGAAGCCGCCTTCAGTTTCGCCTACTGTTTTGATCTGCAGTGATTCAAGGAACTGGATCGGGGATTCGGCGCCCACTTCTTCCTTCTTGAATTCAGAGGCTTTGATCCCACACATGTTCAGGCCGTTGACCACCCAAGCGTCGGAGTCGGCGTTGACGCCTTCTATGTATTTGAAGGCACCACTTTTTTCCAGAATCGTCTTCAGAAATTCCTTGCCTTTAGTAACTGCGTTTTCCTCGGCTTCGTTTTTGACGCCCGAGGTGCATAGGGCCGCCATCGCTGCCCCGGTGGTGTCTGGTTCCGATTTGGATTTCAAGCCTGCTTCTTCGCCTTCGACCTTATTGAAATTCCAGCCGCCATCGGTGTGCTCGTTTTTCTCAATCACTTCAACGGACTGCTTGATCAGCGCCGTTGGGACTCGAATCACGCCGGTCGTCGACTTCGTATCGGCAAAGGCGAGCACGGCGAAGATCGTGCCATTGAGCCTGCCCGGTAGACCGTAGTAACCGGGACTGGCGGTCTGGTATTCGGAGATGAGGTTCGCGAGCAGGTTACGTTCAACAGACACACGAGCCGGGTCGATTCCCGCCGCGTAAGAAACCAGCGCAGCCTTCTCGAATTCGGTCGCCGGGTTTTCGACAGCCCCTGGCCAAGTAGATGGGCTGATGTAGCCTTCATACCATTCGCGCGCGAACACCGCGCCGGTGCCACGGTGCACGTCGGCTGCCGCTTTGCCTCCGGCGGCGAGCGATGTCAAAGCCCAGTCCCCTCCGAACGCGGGCGCACCGGTCGCACTTTCTTTTTTCTGCACGCTTTCGAGGTATTTCACGCCCAATTCCACAGGGGTGCTCGCAGCCGCGACAGCCGGCACCGACAACACGGTGACGGCCACGAGGAGCGCGAGCCTACAAATAATGCTTCTCATCTGATCTGCCTCCTTCGGATCGTGTGGTTGTTCAGGGAATGAGGACAGCGACCGCGATACTGTGGCCGTTGAAGCGGTAGCGCAGCGTGTAACGACCCGCTGCTAGGCGTCCGTGCACAAGATGCAGCGAGGCGACCGTGCCGTGCGCATAGGTGCGCCCACCACGGGTTAGACTCGCCGACGCGGCACTAGATTTGGCGCCGCTGAGAGTGCATTTGATCCGTGGCGCACCGTGGCCGCGCAGCGCCTTGCAGGTCGCATCACGCCCGGCGGGTCCGCGTGGACCAGTCGATCCTTGTGATCCTGTTGCGCCCGATGAGCCGGTTGCGCCTGCAAGACCCTGTGGGCCTTGCGCACCGCTCTGGCCGCTTGTACCAGTTGGCCCGGCAGGACCCTGAGAGCCGGGCTCGCCTTGCGCCCCAGCGGGCAGCTTTCCGCCTGTTCCTGTGAGAGGCACCTCCAGCCTACCGGCACCGGCCGTGCTGGAGAGGACCAGCGTGGCACTGCGAGACCCTTCCTGGGAGGGTGCGAAGCGCACCCCAACCGTGCAGGTCGTCTGGGTTTGACTATCGACGGTGACTCCGGTGCAACCATCGGCGCTGATCAGGAAGTCCTGAGCGTTAGACCCGGCGATGTGCACGGAGGTGATCTGTGCACCCCCCGACTGCGCGGACACGATGATCGACTGGGGAGCGCCGATCGTGTCCATCGCTTGCGTGGGGAGCTGGCCGCTGGTGGCAGAGAGTTCGCTCGCCTGTTCGATGACCTGCACGGCCACGGGTATCGAGAGTGCGGAGTTCCCGTCTGCGGTCGGCAGCTTCAGCTTTGGACTCGACCCGGCGCGTGCGACAAGCTGCGCCGTACCGTGATCTGCGGCGGTCGCGGTCAGCGTAGCTTCGCCGTTGGCGTTGGTCTGAGCCGGTATCCCCCCGTTGATCGAGACGCTGTAACCAGCGCCGGTCGTGCGCAGGGTTTCGTTGCCGGTCTGAAGCCATTCAAGGGCTGGTTCGAAGGCAGCGACTGTAACGGTGAAACGCTGTCCCACGACGACGTTCGCGGGAGCCCCTTCGATCTGAATGTGCGGCGTGTCAGTTTCATAGGGTTCGCTAGGACCAATCAGATCGCTGGCCTGCATTACCACGGTTTCGCCTTCCTGCACCACGTCGCACAGGCCACGTGACGGTTCGCCGAGGTTGAAATAATGTTCGCCTACCCACAGCTGCCAGCCCTCATCGAAAGCACCCGGTTCAGGCGTCGCGAAGCTGATTGATTTCATCAGCAGCTTGGCGCCTTCAAATTCCAATTCGGCAAAGCCTTCGAGTTCGGTGACGCTGAAGTGTTCTTCGTTGAGTGCCAGCAGTGCCGCACCGACGCTGTCGGCGGGAAGTTCTCCTTCCGCAAGACCCGAGCATTTGATCCTCGACAGTTCGCCGCCCACGCCCAGCATCACTTTGATGGGCGATGCTCCGGTACCACCCAGATGGACGTTGCCGGAGGCCAGCTCTCCTTGGGGCAGATTGACCTGCACGTAAACGTTGGCGGGGGTAGCCGACGCTGCGCCTGGCAGCACGACGAAGATCGTGCACGCAGCCAGCAGGTACGCCGCGGCCTTCACCCAGGTTTGCCGGCGGTATCCGGACAGCAGACTCATGCGATGCTCCTATCTCGACAGGAACATCACGCACGCCGTCGGCGCACGCCGAGGCCCTGTCCGCGAAGACGGTTGACGTAAGCTCGCAAGCTGGATATTCGGACTCGGGATCAACCTCACGGATCTCCTTCCCAAGCCTTCTTTTCACTCGGCTCAGTGGACCTGCGATCCGTTCGTCACCCACACCGCTGCGCGTCAGCCCCGGAATCTCACCGGAGTTCCCCACGCTCGTAAGCGCTTGCAAGGTAGCACACGCGGCCGCTCGCTATCTTGCCGCAGGACTGTCCAGCTGAATGATCGACTCGCGCGATGCCGGACAGTAGATGTCCGGCGTGTCTTTGAGCAAGTCGATCTCGCCCATCACCGGGGAGCACGTCCGCTACTTCGTGCTCACCGAGCTCGGGTTCACGGCACGATCCGGTCCAGAGCATATGGTGCCCCCATGGCTCACACCAGGCTCTACCGCGACGGGAAGCTCGTGCTCGAGGATTTCCCCGTCGGGGACATCTCCGAGCACCTTCGCGACAAGAGCGCTTGCGTGTGGCTGGACTACTGCACCCCGACCAAGGCCGAGCTCGCGACGATCGTCGAGGAGCTGCGACTGCATCCGCTGGCGGTGGAGGATGCAGTGAACGAGCACCAGCGGCCCAAGCTCGATCACTATGACTCCCACCTGTTCATGAGCGCCTATGCGGTGAGACTGGACACGGCCTCCGGCGAGCTGTGCACAAGCGAAATCGGAGTCTTCATTACCTCAAATGCGCTTGTGACGGTGCGCAAGGACGAGGGCGTGGCGATCGAGCCGGTCCTCGATCGCTGGGACGAATCCAAGGAACTCGCCAAGTACGGAGTGTCGTTCTTGCTCTGGGGCTTGCTCGATGACATCGTTGACGGGCACTTCGAGGCGGTGCAGTCACTGGATACGGAGATCGAGGCGCTTGAGGACCTGCTGTTCGACGACGCTCCACACAACACCGAGGTTCAGCGGCGGTCGTTCGAGTTTCGCAAGAGCCTAGTCCTGCTTCGACGACTCGTGCTCCCCATGCGGGAGGTCGTCAATTCGCTGATGCGCCGTGACCTGCATGTCGTTGATAAGGAAATGACGCCCTATTACCAGGATGTCTATGACCATGTGCTGCGCGCCACCGAATGGACCGAGTCCCTGCGCGACCTGGTCACCACGATCCTCGAGACCAACCTCACAATCCAGGGCAACAGGATGAATCTCGTCATGAAGAAGGTCACGAGCTGGGCGGCGATCATCGCGGTGCCCACGGCGATCACGGGCTTCTATGGACAGAATGTCCCCTATCCCGGTTTCGCGGCCCACTGGGGATTCTGGTTCTCCACGGCGCTGATCGTCCTGCTGTCCAGTTGCCTCTATTGGGCTTTCCGTCGCAGCGACTGGATCTAGAGAAGACGCCGGCGCTCGCTTTGTATGCAAGGGCGCAGAACCAGGCGCGGAGCTGTGCTTGTGAGGAGGGCTTCGGCGTGCGTCAGGCAAAATAGAAGACGACGCCCAAAGCGGTATAGAGCGCGATCAGCTGAAAGCC
>DATHPT010000299.1:0-4890 GCA_035483615.1 Solirubrobacteraceae bacterium
GATCGCGCTCGTTCGCGGTGAGGTGGCGATCCGCCGTTCAGATCACGTGGTGGTGCTGTGCGCCGGCGTCGGCTACCGGATGGCCGTCTCGAGCGAGACGCTGCGCCACGTGCCGGCCGTGGGAGGGGAGACGACCCTGCACACACACCTGGTGGTTCGCGACGACGCGCTGCTGCTGCACGGGTTCCACTCAGAGCAGGAGCGCGATCTGTTCCTGATGCTGCTGAGCGTGCAAGCGGTCGGGCCGAAGGTCGCGGTCGCGGTGCTCTCAAGCGGTTCGCCACGCGAGCTGCTGACGGCGATCGCGGGGGCGGACGCCGCGCGCTTCCAGGCTGTCCCTGGAATCGGCAAGCGCACCGCCGAGCGCATCATCGTCGAGTTGCGCGAGAAGGTGGGAGTCGACACAGACGAGCCCGAGGGGCTGGGGATGGTGGGGCGCGCCTCGGGACCACGGGCGCTTGCCCACGAGGGTCTGCTCGCCCTGGGCTACAACGCGCCCGAAGCCGAAGAGCTGCTGCGCGATCTTGACGGTGACAGCGCGGAGGAGCTGATCGCCGGAGCGCTGCGGACGACCAGAGCCGCATGAGCCGGACATTTCGATGACCCAAGCAGAACGCATCCAGACTCCTTACTTGACCGCCGAGGACGAGCTCGACCGCTCGCTGCGCCCTCGAGCGCTCGAGGAGTTCATCGGCCAGCCGACCCTGCGCGAGCAGTTGGCGGTCGCGATCGAGGCTGCCAGGGCGCGCAAGGAGGCACTCGATCATCTGCTGCTGGCGGGGCCCCCGGGACTCGGCAAGACCTCACTCGCGCAGATCGTTGCGGCAGAGCTCGAGGTTCCGTTCATACAGACCGCCGGACCGGCGCTCGAGCGCAAGGGTGACATCGCCGCGTTTCTGACTGCGCTGGAGCCGCGCAGCGTGTTCTTCGTCGATGAGATTCACAGGCTCCCGCGCACGCTCGAGGAGACGTTCTACCCGGCGATGGAGGACCGCCGTCTGCCGATCACCGTCGGTCAGGGCGCCGGTGCGCGCGTGGTGACGCTCGAGCTTCCCCAGTTCACGCTGATCGGCGCCACCACCCGCGCGGGCCTGCTGACCACGCCGCTGCGCGACCGCTTCGGGATCCAGGCGCGGCTCGAGCACTACGACACGGACGATCTCGCCCGGATCGTCACGCGCTCCGCGAAGATCCTGCAGATCGACGTCGACGCCGAGGGAGCCCACGCGATCGCGGCCCGCAGCCGTGGGACCCCGCGCGTGGCCAACCGCCTGCTCAAGCGCGTGCGGGACTATGCGGAGGTGCGACTCGACGGCGTGGTCGGCGCCGAGGCGGCCTACGGCGCGCTGGAGCTGCTCGGAGTGGATGAGCGCGGTCTCGACCGGCTCGACCGCGAGATCCTGAGAGCCATCTGCGTCAAGTTCGACGGCGGACCGGTGGGTCTCTCGACGCTCGCGGTAGCCGTCGGCGAGGAGCAGGACACGATCGAGGACGTGTACGAGCCCTACCTGCTGCAACAGGGCCTGATCGCGCGCACGGCTCGTGGCAGGACTGCCACGAGCGCCGCCTTCTCGCACCTCGGCATCGAGGCGCCGGCGATCCGGAGCGACGCGAGCGCGCTGTTCTAGACGCTCCCACGCCGACCGGGCGCGGACCTCCCGCAATGGCCCCGCGGCGACCGATGTCGCCAGGTCACACGTCGGTCGCACGCCGACCCGCCGGCTCCCCTACTCTGTGGAGTCCGATGGCTCATCCGTTCATCTGCCCAAACTGCGGACATCGCACGCGCGAGATCGACCGCAACATCGGCTTCACGCGCCAGCCGAAGGGCTGCGCCAAGTGCGGCTTCGCCTTCCTGTTCGAGCTGCTGGATGACTACTACCCGGCGCCTGATGCCGCGTTCTTCGTGTGCGACGGGGAGGGCCGCGTGATCGGGTGCGGCAAGAACTCCTTCGCGTTCACGGGCCTGGAGGAGGAAGGCGTGATCGGGCAGCGCGTCGAGCAGGTGCTCGGACTGAAGTTCGCAAACGGTGACGATCCTGTCGAAACGGTGCTCGAGTGGGGCGTGCGAGCGCTCGACGTGCCCGTGCAGGTCAGCGGCGAGCGCGACGTCGACGCGAACGCCAAGGCAGACATGTTCCCGGCATACGACGACGACGGCGGGCTGCTGCTCGTGCTGACCCCCGACAAGTAGGCTCTTGGACATGGGAGACCGCCGTCGAAACGCCCTCGTCCTGTTGATAGTCGCGGGACTTGTGATCGCCTCGCTCGCGGTGATCGTGAAGAAGCCGACCCGCCTCGGGCTCGACCTGAAGGGCGGGGTGCAGCTCATCTACCAGGGCCGCGCCACCGCGCAGGCGAAGGTCACGACCGAATCGCTGAACCGCGCGATCGACATCATGCGCAAGCGCGTCGATCAGCTCGGTGTGGCCCAGCCCGAAATCCAGCGCACGGGCTCGAGCGAAATCGACGTGGCGCTACCGGACGTCACCAACGCCCAGCGCGCCCAGCAGCAGGTCGGCAAGACCGCTCAGCTGTTCTTCTATGACTGGGAGCCGAACGTGATCGGCCCAGACGGTCAGTCAGCGCCAACCGAAGGGAAAGTCACCGGAGATGGCACAATCGGCGGCGCCGGCGGTGCCGATTCGGGCCTGCCCGAGTACGAAGCGGTGCTGCGCGCAGCCAAGCGCCCAGCGATCATCCGCAAAAACGACACCACCTATGAGGAAGGCTGCACCCCCAAGCAGGTGAACGGGTGCATCTATGGCCAGTGGTACCTGCTTGACACCACACACAAAAAGGTGCTGAAAGGTCCCGAGGACACAGAACAGGATCTGTTCTCCGATGGCTACAAGGCCCCGCCCGGTGTTAAGACGAAGGTGGTACGAGTCAACCCTGGCACGGTGCTGGCGCAAGCCCAACCTATTGTTGGCAACGAAGGAAAGGTCACACAGGCCTCACCGGAAAGCTGGTACGTGCTCAACGACAATCCGGTGCTGAACGGCCAGGAAATTAAGAATCCGCGGCAGAGCTTTGACAACGGCGGCTCGGGCGCGCCGAACGTCACGTTCGAATTCGACAAAAAAGGCGTCGGCACGTTCAAGCATGTGACGCGTGTAATCGCCGAACGTGGTCAGCAGACGCAGTTGCCTGGGATCTCAAAGGCTGCTGCAGAGCAGCATTTCGCCGTCGTGCTTGACAACCAGCTCATCACCGTTCCCTTCATCGACTTCACCGCCAACCCGGAAGGGATCGACCCGACGACCGGCTCGCAGATCTCGGGCGGCTTCACGCTCACCTCGGCGCAGAATCTCGCCGACGAGCTCCAGTCCGGAGCCCTGCCGATCAAGCTCGAACTGATCTCCCAGTCCCAGGTGTCAGCGACGCTCGGCAAGACCGCACTCAACCAGGGCCTGATCGCGATGATCGTCGGCTTCCTGGTCGTGTGCCTGTTCCTGCTCGCCTTCTACCGCGTGCTTGGCGCGATCGCGGTCGCGGGACTTGTGATCTACGGGATCTACTTCTTCGCGCTCGTCAAGCTGATCCCGATCACGCTGACGCTCCCGGGGATCGCCGGCCTGATCCTCACGATCGGCATCGCCGCTGACGCGAACATCGTGATCTTCGAGCGCGTCAAGGAGGAGATCCGCGGCGGGCGCTCGATCCCCGCGGGCATCGCCACCGGCTACAGACGCGGCTTCGCCGCGATCGTGGACGCCAACGTGGTGACGTTCATGACCGCCTTCATCCTGTTCGCGCTGGCGACCGCGGAAGTGCAGGGCTTCGCGTTCACTCTGGGCATCGGCACGCTGCTGACGCTGTTCACGGCCGTGCTAGCGACGCAGGCAGCGCTCGGCGCGATGGGACGCTCGCGCGCGGTGTCGCACCCGGCGCTGCTCGGCGCCTCCAAGCGCACGCGCAAATGGACATTCGACTTCATGGGCGCCTCGCGTTGGTTCTTCTCGCTGTCGGGGTGCATCCTGCTTGTCGGGGCGCTCGCGATCGGGGGCAGGGGCCTGAACCTTGGCATCGACTTCAAATCGGGCACGCGCATACAGACGGCGTTCGTCAAGCCCGTGACCGAGAACCAGGTGCAGTCGGCGATGTCGGCGGCCGGCTATCCCACGGCCGAGATCCAGAAGTTCTCGAGCAAGGGCATCGGTGGACAGGGTTTCCAGATCTCGCTGAAGAAACTGGCACCGGAAGAAGTTCAGAAGGTCAAGGAAGTCCTCAACACGAAGTTCGGCTCCGGTCCGTCCTCGCCTGGCACGAAGAACTTCTCGAACACCTCGATCGGGCCGACGTTCGGCCAGACGGTCGCCAAAAGCGCGATCATCGCGATCATCGCCTCGCTGCTTGTGATCTCCGCGTATATCGCGCTGAGGTTCGAGTGGAAGTACGCGATCCCCGTGCTGATCGCACTGATGCACGACCTCCTGATAACCGCGGGCGTGTACTCGCTGACAGGGCGCGAAGTGACGACCTCAACGGTGGCCGCGCTGCTGACGATCCTCGGCTATTCGCTGTACGACACGATCATCGTGTTCGATCGTGTGCGTGAGAATGTGCCGCGCATGCCGCGAGCGGCGTTCTCGCAGATCGTCAACCGCTCGATGTCGGAGGTGCTGACGCGCTCGCTGGCGACGAGCTTCTGCACGCTGTTGCCGGTGCTCGCGCTGCTGCTGTTCGGTGGGGCCACGCTGAAGGACTTCGCCTTCGCGCTGCTGATCGGAATCGCCTCGGGCGCCTATTCATCGATCTTCATCGCCTCGCCGGTTCTGACCCACTGGAAGGAGCGCGAGGGCGTCTACCGCAACCGTCGTGCCCGGATCGTGCGCGAGCTCGGTTATGTGCCCGCCTATGCCACGGCGACCGGCGAGGGCCCGATCG
>DATHPT010000300.1:0-3550 GCA_035483615.1 Solirubrobacteraceae bacterium
CCGCACCGCTCGCCGCCGCCAGCTTGCCAGTAGCTGACAGCCTGCCGCTGAGCGTCTTCAGCTGCTCCTCCATAGCGGACAGCCGCCGTTCGACCGAGCCCTCGGTGAGGGCTCTGTTGATGCGGTGCACGCCGTCCTCGATGCCCTCCAGGCGCTGGGACACCGAGCGCAGGCGGCGGGTGAGGCGTTCGATGTCCGCGGCGGTGGGGATGTTCAGCGCGCTGAGCGCGAGCTCCTGAGCCTGGGCGGCGCGCTCGCGCGCGTCGAACGCCCGGCCGATGGTGCCTGTGATGAGCGGGTTCTCGAGCAGGTCGGCGAGCGCCTTGCCGAGTTTGTCCTCGGTGCCGTTGGTCAAACGCTCGCGCAGCTTGGCGGCGTGTCTGCTGCCGTCGGACATGCTTGGCTCTCCTTGCTTCGCTCGATGGGCGGGCCACAGGCTAGTCGAGTCGGGCGGCGGGCGCAGCAGACAGCAGGCCACAGCTGACCGCCGCCGGGACCGGGAGGGGATACCGTGCGCTCATGCCCGAGCAGCTGTTCACATTCGTGCAAATGGAGCTTCCCTGGGAGCTGGGGCCGGCCGACGGGCGCTACCTGTTGCGCAGGCTCGAGATGCCGGAGGGCAACGAGCCACAGCATGTGGTGGTTCTCTCAACCGTGGGGGCGGAGCGCAGGGGGCTGCTGGGAGGGCGCTCGCGCAAGCGACGGACCGATCCGGAGCCCGGGCGGGTGCCGGTGACACGGGCCACGGTCGTCGATGCGGTGCCGCTGTCGGCCGAGAGTCAGGCCCGTGCGTGGCTCGAACAGCTCGACCCCGAGCGCGAGGCGCAGGCGGCCGCCGAGGTGTTGAACCGCGTGCTGTTCGCGCACCGCATCGCAGGCGCGGAGCCGCACATACACGAGATCTCCCCGGCGCAGGCCCTGATCGTGCGCGCCGGCTATGGCGAGGGTGAGCAAGTGGCCGACGGCCTGTGGTCGGACGCGCGCGAGCTGTCGCTGTCGCGCCGGCGAGCGGGACGGCGGGCGAGCGTGCTGCGCCCGCAGGAGCGACTGGCAGTGCTGCTGTCTGGGCGTGGAAGCGTGCTGCTGTGCGAGGAGCTTGCATTGCGCGCGCGCCTTGACATGAACGCCGGCAGGGTGACGCTCGCGGCGATCGAGCTGGATCGCGCATATGCCGCGGCGCTCGCCGAGCTGCCCGACGAGCAGCGTGGTGACCTGCGCGAGCGGATCGCAGAGCTCGAGGCGCTGAGGGCCGATGTGCAGAGCAATGCGCGAGCGGCGATGCCCACAGTCGCTTCCGCCGTTGGGGAAGCAGCGGCGCCAACAGCCGCTTCCCAGGCCGCGGCGGGCGACGGGGCAGCCGGCAGGACCGACACGACGAGCGCCAGTCACGCGGAGGCTCCGATCGGTGCGCGAGACGAGCCCGATGCACAAGCGGTGCGCCACGCGCTGGAGCGCCTGGAGGCGACATTGCGCGCCCGCACCGCGCTCGGCTTTAGTGTGCGGTGAGCATGGACCCCACCAGGACAGCGATCGGCACTTGGAGCGGCGGGCGCTTCATGCACTTTGGCGAGCCGCTGACGGACGAGCGCATGCTCGAACTGCTGCGCCCCGGTGGGGGAATCGAGACCGTGATGAGCGCCGATGCTTATGGAGCCGGCGAGGCCGACCGCATGCTGGGCCGGGCGATCGAGGGAGTGGATCGCGAGGGCTACTGCCTGGTGGGCGCGATCGGACACGACTTCTACGAGGGTGAGCGCGAGGGCGCGAAGGGCTTTCCGCGCTTCACCGACCCGCGGCTGCGCGCCGAGCGCGACTATGGCGCCTACCTCAGGATGGCGACCGAGCGGAGCCTCCAGCGGCTGGGCGCGGAGCGGTTCGACCTGCTGATGCTGCACAACCCCGATCGCACTGGCTATGTCAGCGAGAGCGTGTGGGAGGGGATGCAGGCGCTGCGCGAGGCTGGGCTCACCCGTCTGCTGGGTGTGGCGCCGGGGCCCGCGAACGGGTTCACGCTCGATCTGATCGACTGCATCGAGCGCTTCGGCGAGGTGATCGACTGGGCGATGGTGATCCTCAGCCCGATGGAGCCGTGGCCGGGCGAGCTGGTGCTCGACGCGGCCGCCGCCCACGAGGTGAAGCTGATCACACGGGTGGTGGACTATGGCGGGCTGTTCCACGACGACGTGCGCCCGGGCCATGGCTTCGCGGAACACGACCACCGCAAGTTCCGCCCGCAGGGGTGGGTTGATGCGGGTGTGGAGAAGCTTGAGCGGATGCGCCCCTATGCGCAGCGCCATGGCCTCACGATGCTGCAGCTCGCCTGCCAATGGAACCTCGCCCACGAGGCGGTCGCCTGCGTCGCGCCGACACTGATCCAGGAGGGAGGTCCCGATGCCCGCCCGATCGAGCACAAGCGGGCGGAGCTCGCCTCGCTGCCGGAGCAGACCCTGTTGAGCGAAACCGAGCTTGCCGAGCTGCGAGCGATCGGCGACAACCGCGGATCGATGACGCTGAAGGGCGCGAGCCTCGAATACGAGGGGGAGCCGCTTGCCGATCGCTGGAGCCTCGGCGGAGAGCTTCAGCAGGTGGCGGAGCGCTGGCGGATCGCCCCGCAGCAGGATCTCGTCAAGCTCGCCTAACTCAGGCCGTCAGAGCGAGCATCGTGACCGTCAAGCCTCCAGCTCAGGCCGTCAGACGCGGCACACCCTGAGCGGGCTCCCCTAGCTCAGGCCGTCAGGCGGGGGGTCGAGGGAGGCTGCGTGAGCGGGGTGGGCCGCGGCGTCTCGGGCGGCGCAGCTCCGGCCCAGTTCTCCAGGAAGGACTCGCATTCGGTCATGTCGAGTGGGCGCGCGAACAGGAAGCCCTGCCCGGTGTCACAGCTCTCCTCTCGCAGCAGCGAGAGCTCGTGGGCCTGCTCGATCCCCTCGGCCAGGGTCTCGATCGACAGCGACTTGCCGAGCTGGACGAGCGTCCTGATCAGGGTTTCGCCCTCGGCGTCGTGGCGGATGTTGGAGATGAACGAGCGGTCGATCTTCAGCGCGTCGACGGGGAAGCGCTGGAGGTAGGCAAGCGAGGAGTAGCCGGTGCCGAAGTCATCGATCGCGACCCGCACACCCAGCTCCTTGACGGCGGCCAATCGGCCCGCTGTCTCCTCGGCGTTCGCCATGATCGTGGTCTCGGTTATCTCGATCGTGAGCGCGTCCGGCTCGATCCCGGAGTCGCTGAGCGCTTCACCCACTTCCTCGACGAACTCGTCCCGGTCGAGCTGGCGAGCGGCGACGTTGACGGCGACGCCGACCTGTCGGCCCGCCTCGCGCCACTGAGCGCCCTGACGGCAGGCCTCGCGCAGCACCCACCTTCCGACGTCCACGATCAGACCCGTCTCCTCCAGCAGCGGCACGAAGTCGTCGGGCTGGACCACGCCACGGGTGGGATGGCGCCAGCGGATCAGCGCCTCCATTCCAGTGGGCACCATCTCGCTCAAGTTGAACGTGGGCTGATAGACGACGAAGAACTCGTCTTTCTCGAAGGCGTCGCGCAGGTCCATCTC
>DATHPT010000301.1:0-2302 GCA_035483615.1 Solirubrobacteraceae bacterium
GATGCCTCCCGAGAGCAGTGAGACGGCGATCGCGCCGGCCGCCCACAGGATGCTGCCGAGAGTCATGATCGCCATCGATATGTCGTTGCGCACCCGTAGCTGGAAGGCGGCGGTGACGGCCGCCGGCGCAGCCAGCAGGACCGTGACCGCGATCAGGGCGCCCGCGACCTGGGTTTCCTGGGTGGGCGCTATCAGAAGGATCGCTATCAGCGAGGCGATCGTCGCCGGGATCGCCAGCATCACCCGCAGCGACACCAGCGCGCCGAGCCAGTCGCCTTGGTGCGCCGGTTCGCGGGCAGCGCGCCCGACGGCGACCTGGGTGAGGCCGAGTTCGCCGAAGTTCGTCGCGATCTGAGTGACGGCGAAGATTGTCGACCATTGCCCGAAGCCGTTGGTTCCGAGCGCGCGCACCACCACCAGCGTGACCACCACTCCCAATGCGAGGTTGCCGACGCGCGCGAACACCTGAACGGCGACGTCGATCGTCGCTCGGCGTGCTCCCACGTGGGCGGAATGGCTCTCCGCCCGCTGCTCGTCGATTTGGGCCGGAGCGCTCACGGCCCGCAGCCGCTGGGGCGAAAGCTGATGGAAAGCGGCTCGGTCACGGGCTCCGAACGATAGGAGACGGCCCGGTGGGCGGTGCGCTCCACGGGCGTGGGGCAGGTGGGCTGCAAGGCGTGGGCAGGTGGACTGCAGGGCGCAGGGCAGATGGGCTCCAGGGGCGCGGCTATGATCGGGCGCTTCGCGTCATGCCTCCTGCTCGTGCCCATCATCCGCGTGACGCGACTCCCGAGGGGGCTGCGTCTGGGAGAGCTCGTGCGCCACGGGCCGACGCTCGCGTTCCCCTGAGCGCGTGCTTGATCGTTCGCGACGAGGAGCTGCGTCTGCCGGACTGCCTGGCGAGCGTCGCCTTCTGTGAGGAGATCATCGTCGTCGACAGCGGCTCGCGCGACCGAACCGTCGAGATCGCCCGCGCCGCCGGGGCCACGGTGATCGAGCGGCCCTGGGAGGGGTATGCCTCCCAGCGCAACTTCGCGCTCGACCGCGCCAGTCACGATTGGGTGCTCGAGATCGACGCGGACGAGCGGGTCTCCGAGCTCCTGCGGGATGAGCTCGTGGAGTTCCTGGAAGCCACTGGCGATCGGGTGGGGGTCGTGGGCGATCAGGAGACGATCGCCGCGATCCCGTTGCGCCACGTGTTCCTCGGCCGTCGCCTCGGACCGTCGGCGCTCTACCCGATGTACCGCCACCGCTTCTTCAGTCGCGCCGATCACCGTCATGACGAGCGCCGGACCGTCCACGAGGGACTGGCGCCGGACGGACCCACGCACGCCTTCGTCGGCGAGCTCGAACACCGTCTCGCCGATGACTGGGGGGAGGCGCTTGGCGACTTCCTGAGCTACGCCCAGCTCCAGGCCGCCTCGCTGACCCCGCCGCCCGGCGGGCGCGCCTACCTGAACGGAATCGTTCTGCGGCCCGCGGCGAAGCTCGTGTGGAGAGTCCTCGCCTTCGCGGGCTGGCGCGACGGATGGCAGGGACTCGTGCACATCGGCCTTGGAGCGGCATCTGACAGCTTCGTCTGGACACAGCTCATGTGGTCTCGCCTGCACGGGGGTGGCGCGTCTGTTCCGCAACGAAAGGATGCAGGCGACGGTCATTTTGGCCGGCGGGCGCATCGCGGTGCTGTCCGGATCGTGGCGGTCGCCGACGGTCCCGAAGCCGTGCAGCGCGCGATCGCCTGGCTTGCGCGTGCGCGTGCCCAAGGAGCAGATGTGGCGCTGATCGCGCCCCAAGCAGCCTGTGAGCAGATCGTCTCCGGGTCGAATCTCCCGCCCCAGGATGAGCGCCCCCCGCATGTCCGACCGGTCGCCCGTCTCACGCCGCTGCAGCTCGCCCGGGCTTTCGAGACCGAGCAGCAGCTTCGTCCGATCGACGCGTTCATCGGCTTTGGTCGAAGCTCTGGGCGGTTGCTCTCGCGCTACACGCGTCTGCTGCGGTTGACCTGTGTGCTGTCTGAGACGGTCACGCCAGAACAGGCGATCGCGCGGGGGCTCGCAGCCCGTCCGCGCTAGGAGTCGCCGGCCGGCTGGGAGGTCTCTCCGGTTCTCTGGGAGATCGCCACGGGGCGTGAGGCTTCAGGTCGGGCGTGAGGCTCCAGGTCGGGCGTGAGGCTCACCAGCGGATGACTGAGGCGATCGTCGGCTAGAGCAGAGTGCTGAACCCGTTCTGCAGCGCGTAGAAAGCCTGCTTGGGCTGCCAGGTCCCGTACTTCTCGAGCCCGAACTGCGCTTCCGCGTCCGCG
>DATHPT010000302.1:0-4795 GCA_035483615.1 Solirubrobacteraceae bacterium
CTCGATGTCCTGCACCGAGTGGATCGGCGCATCCCAGGAGAACCGCTCTCGATGGGCTGCCAGGGCAGCGTCTGTCTCCGCTGTCAGCGCAGGATCCTCGATCCAGGCATCCGGGAATGCCTCGGCCACCCGTCGGTAGAGCACCGGATCGGGCGCCTGGTCGACGATCGACCCTGAGTAGTAGCCCTTGAAGTCAACGGACTCCACCGCCCCGGTCGCCACCAGTTCTGCGATCAGCTCCTCGCTCCAGGAGCTGGTCGGATCGAGCTTGAAGCGCAACGACGGATACGCGTCCAGACGCCGAAGCAGCGACTCCATGCTGGGTGGCTCGCCGAGTCGTAGCGAGACAACAAAACGCACCGGCTCCGGGACGCGACCCAGCGCTTCGTGCAGCGTTGTGCGCGACTGGCGCAGCGCGAGATCGAGCGCCGCGGACTCATACGCCCACACCCGGTAGCGCCGCGATACCTCACGTTGAGGCTCCTGCGGGAAAAGGTCGAGAGACGCCACATGGTTGCAGAACGACTCGATCGTCCAGCTCCCGCTCAGTGGCAGGTTCGGTCCGGCGGCCTGAAGAATGTCGTGGTCGACAGCGTCATAGGTGACGTCCTCGCCCTGACCCTCCTGGCCTGCGCCGCCGATCCTGATGACCGTGCTCTTGCGGTCGAACTCGCTGGAGACGAGAGCCTGCAGCGGCTCGAGCCCGTAGCTGTCGATCTCAAGCGGCAGGCCCGCGATTCGCTCCCATGTGCTTGAGGGCTCAGACACAGCGAGCCCAGCTTAGACGTTTCCCTGACGATGTTTCCCGGATGACATCCTCGGCTCCGAGCCACGGTGGGCTGTAGCATCGGCTGGGATGGCGCACTGTGGATCCTGGCCCCAGGGGTAGCTCGTGGCGAACAACACCAGGGGACCCCGCGGTCGTTCCCGCAAGCCACGCCCGGTTGCGTCCCGGTCTACTGATCAAGCCCAAGGTCCTGAGGATTCCGCTCGACCCGTCTCCGGTTCTACCCGACCCGACTCCGACTCTGCTCGATCGGACTCAGGCTCTGCTCGACCCGGTTCCGGTTCCACTCGACCTCGCTCGGACAAACGGAGATCTGCGAGGTCCCGAAAGGGGTCTCGCTCTGAGGCCCGTTCACAGGTGCCGGCCCAAACCACGTTCGGAGAGCGTCCCCAGGCGCCGTGGCATCCACTGCCGCTGTCCGAGCTGCTGATCCTGGCGGGAGCGGTCGCGTTCGTGCTGGCCGTCTCGCGGTTGCGCCACGGTCCGTCCGCCGGCGGACCGCTGCTGCTCGCCGGGATCCTGGCTGTGGGGCTCGGCACGATTGAGGTGACCTGGCGCGAGCACTCGAGCGGCTATCGCTCCCACACGCTGCTCCTGGCTCTGCTGCCCGTGATCGTCCTGCACTCGGTCGTGGTCCTGGGGTTCTCACTCCTGGCCAAACCCTCTCAGTTTCTGAACGTCGGGATGTTCGCGATCGACATCGCGTTGTTCATCTTCCTGTTCAGGGTGCTTCGCGCACGCTTCCTCGACGCCCGCGCGCGAGCTGCTAGCCGACGCTGAGCGACGGCATTGGGCGCTCGCCCTCATTGGCACCCTCGCCGCGGGTCTCCCCGTCCACTCCCAGGCGCTCCAGGCGGGCGATCTCGCGCTCTCCTTCCACCCGTGCCGGATGGCCCTCTGGAAGCTCCCCGATCAGCCGGGCGATGCGGTTTCGCAACTGCAATGCGAAGTGCGGGGTCGAGGCGCCCATCAGCTCACGCACGTCCTCCACGCTCACCTCGCCGGCGCGCTCTCTGAGCAGGCGAGTCGGATTCTCTGCTTGGCTCACGGTCCGCTGGTCTGGGTGGGTTCGGTGGAGGGGGTGGAGGGGTTCGTGGCAGAGGCGATTGGAGGTTCGACTGTCGCATGGGAGGATATCTCCAGAATCGAGTCCAGCGTCGCCTGAGTCTGTGCGCTGATCGCGCTTTCGTCCCCGATCAGCCAGCCATGGTTATAGACGCCGTGCACCGGACCGGATGGTGGCGAGCCCGGCTGCAGGTCGCTGAGGTAGCTGCTCAGCGCGGAAGGCAGTCCGCTGGGGCTTTCCAGCAGCAGCAGCGGGCCATAGTCCCCGATCGCCGAAAGCGGCGCCGCGGCAGGAGCGTCGAAGGGTCGTGAGGCGTTTGCGAACACAAGCCCATGCCCCGGTTCCTCGACCCCCCAGCCGAAGGATCCGTCTGTGAAGCGAGCAACTGCGATCGCGTTGGATGCCGGGTCGGGGCCGCCGATTCGAGTCACCCGGCCGAACCGCTCGAGCTTCCTCACCACGCTGCTGCTGACCACACTTGGCGGGCCAACCACATAGATCGAGCTATGACCGAGCTGGGCAAGCTCGTCGGAGGTGGGCCGGGGGATTCCCGCCCGTTCCACGAACAGGATCGGCGCGCCCGTCTGCGCCGCGAGCCCGGCAGCCGGCATCGTCATCGCAGGCGGTCCGTCGGCGGCGGTAACGATCAGCTGGTGCGGGGAGTGGTGGTGCAGCAAACTCGACAACCGCTCGATGTCGACGGCGAGGCTCGCCGGGCCACTGTCGGCGACCGAGCGTGTGACATAGCCGGTGGGCGCAGCGACAGCGCCGATCTGGATCACCTGGGCGCGACCCCCAGGGCCGGTTGCCGTCGGGCCCAGCGCACCCGTTCCGGTGGGCGCCATAGCGCGCAGAGCCTGGCTGCTGACTTCCGGCACTCCAGCTCTTTCGCTATAGAGCAGCGGCGCATGCAGTGGGGAGCCCGCAAGCACGGAGGCGGCCAGCGCCGCCGGCCAATCGCTTCCGTCGACGAGCACCACCGCCTGCGGGCGCGTGGCCGGCGTCAGGCCGGGGTACACGGTGACTGCCACCGCCGCCGCATCGACAGAGCTCTCTGAGCCCCCTAGGCGGGTGGTGTTCTTGGTGGAGAGCCCACCTGCTCCGTGGCTGCCCACTACTGCCACCGGCCCAGAACCGGCTTCGATGGTCCGCGAGGACAGCGTCTTCCCGCAACCGGCGATCGCTGTGCACAGGGCAACAGCAAGCGCGGTGGCGCGCACGGAGGCAATGCTCATGCTCGCCACGCTACCCGCCGCCCCCGACAACTGCGACGAGAGGAGCGGATCCATGCGTCTGGGCGAACGATTCGGCCGATGAACGGATATTCGATGCGCCGAGTCTCAACGACCATGGCGATCGACAATCCCCGATTTTGCGTAAAGAAGCCCGGTCGAGGCCCTGCAGCCTCTGCAACCGTCATTGCACTCTGATAGCGTCCCGCCCATAACGCCGAATCCTTGGTCGTAAGCCAAGGAACGGGGGACCCAAGTTGTTGGGGCGAATCCCGCGGTAGATCCGTGAGAAGCGCAGGCTCTTTCAGCGCTAGCCCGTCAGCTAACCCCGCAGGCCGACGAAAGAGGTTCCTGTGCGATTCCGAGCCCTCGGCTCAGCGGTATTTTGCATGCTGTTCTTGGCGGGCGCGCCCGTTTCGGCGACAGCCGCCACAGGTGGAGTTGCCCCCGGCGGGGCCTCCGCAAACGTCGTGTCCAATGCTTCCGTGGGCGGCGCCGCTCCCACCACCAAGGCGCCTGTCGCGAAGCCCCACACGGCTCCCGTCACCTCCAAATCCACGAGCCTTGTCTACAAAGGCGCGGTCTACGAGAAGACCGTCACCGGCCAGGTCGTTCCCTATGTGGCTCCCCAGACGCCCACTGAACTGACCTCCGCTACAGGTGGAAGCGTGGTCGGGGTGGCGGCTGACACCAAGCCGGAGCTGCTTGTCCCAGGCACCACCGCGCGCGTGGTCAACGGTCTTGCGGCAGCTCCGATGTCCGCCCCGCCCACCGTCCAGGAGATTGTCTGGGCCGGCAACCAGATCATCGGCCTGCCCTACATCTTCGGCGGCGGTCACGCGTCGTTCACCTCGCCCGGCTATGACTGCTCGGGCACCGTGTCCTTCGCGCTGCACGGCGCCAGCCTGCTGTCCACGCCGATGGACTCCAGCGAATTCATGGCCTGGGATTCCCGCGGCGTGGGGACATGGGTGACCGTGTTCGCCAACGGTGGCCACGCCTACATGACGGTCGCCGGTCTGCGCCTCGACACGAGCGCCGCCGATGACCCCTCAGATCAGCAGGGCCCTCGCTGGCGTCCGCTGAGGCCTGCCAACAGCGGTTACACGGTTCGTCACCCCACAGCCCTGTAGGTAGTCGTCGGCTACGCTTGTAGCTCACGTTCCCGCCCCACAGGAGGATCAGATGGCCGGTTTGACCGGGCGCATGTCAACCGTCGTGAAGGCCAAGGTCTCCAAGCTCTTGGATCGCGCCGAAGACCCCGCCGAGACGCTTGACTACAGCTACCAGAAGCAGGTCGAACAGCTTCAGAACGTCAAGAAGGGCATCGCCGACGTGGTGACCGCCAAGAAGCGCCTGCAGTTGCAGGAGACCTCCTTGCAGCAGCAGCTCGTCAAGCTCGACACCCAGGCCCGCCAGGCGCTCTCCTCTGGGCAGGAAGATCTTGCAAGGACGGCGCTCGAGCGCAAGAACATCGCCCAGACCGAGCTTCAGGGTCTCGACACCCAGGTCACAGAACTCGAAGCCCAGCAGGAGAAGCTGACCGACTCCGAGCAGAAGCTGCGCGCCAAGATCGAGGCGTTCCGCACCAAGAAGGAGGTCATCAAGGCCCAATACTCGGCCGCCGAGGCCCAGGTCCGTATCTCCGAGGCCGCCACCGGCGTTGGCGAGCAAATGGCCGACGTCGGCCTGGCGATGCAGCGGGCGGTC
>DATHPT010000303.1:0-3259 GCA_035483615.1 Solirubrobacteraceae bacterium
GTGAGTGGTCGCGCAGGAAGTGCACCGAGCCCACCACGTAGTCGAGTCCGTGGCCCTCGAGCAGGTTCGCCATGCGATCTTCAGAGCCCGGCACGAAGTCGGCCTCGATCCCCAGGCGCAGGTCGGTCTCCTCGCGCACGAAGCGGCAATAGTCGTCGAGGTCGTCGATCGCGAACTCGCGCCACAGCGGGTGCCGCCAGACCTCCAACGCCTGGGCGAAGCGGTAGACGTGCTCGGAGACACCGAGCTCGAGGATGTCTCGCTCGCTCGCCGCCTCGCGGTAGCGCTGGGCGTTGGCCGCGGTGAAGTGCTCGGCGGCCCTCGCCCCGAGCTCGTCGGGGCGCAGATGAAGGTGATAGTCGGTGATCATGGCGGCAAGTCAAGCAGGGCGGGCGCCGTCATGCCTCACCGCGGGCGATCAGCAGCTCCGCCAGCTCCAGGTCGAGCGCGGTGGTGATCTTGAGGTTCCCGGGCGGGGCCGGCACCACAGCCACCCGTCCCCCCGCCCGCTCCACCAACCAGGCATCGTCGGTGGCGCGAGCCAGCACCTCATCTGAGACCTCGAGCGCCCGCTCAAGCGCCGCCCGCCGGAAGACCTGGGGCGTCTGCACCGCCCACAGGCCCGATCGCTCGAGCGTCTGGGTGACGAGCCCGTCGCTGTCGGCCTGCTTGATGGTGTCGCTGACGGGCGATGCAGCGATCGCCGCGTCGATCCCCTGCGCTTCGACGGCGGCCAGCGTGGCCTTGACCAGCTCCACGCCGGTCAGCGGCCGGGCCGCGTCCTGGACGATCACAGGATCGCCGGGACCGGCGGCAGCCAGCGCGCAGCGCACCGACTCCGAGCGCACGGCGCCACCCCGGACCCCGACGGTCCCCGGTGGGGCCTGCACGCCGGCCGGCAGCGCCACCACGATCCGCTCGATCGCGGGTATCCGGCTCAGTAGATCCACGCTCCACTGGACCAGTGGCCGCCCGGCGAGCTCGACGAGCGCCTTGGGACGTCCTGCTCCAAGACGCTCGCCGTGCCCTGCGGCAACGATCAGCGCAACTGCCATTCCCAGCCCTCGCCTCTCCGCCCCCGCCCCCTGAGGGACGGGGAGGATCGTGCGCGACCTGCTACTTGGCGGCGACCGCGAGCTGGCTCGAGGCGGAGTTGGCCAGCAACTCGTCGAGGTAGTTCTCGGCCTCGTCCTCGTCCTTGTCGAGCGCGTACATCAGCTCGGAGGCAAGGATCTTCTTGGCGCGCGTGAACATCTGCTTCTCACCGGTGGAAAGACCCTTCTCGCTCTCGCGCAGCGCGAGGTTGCGGACGACCTCGGCGAGCTCGTAGATGTCACCGGTCTTGATCTTGTCGCGGTTGTGCTTGAAGCGCCGGTTCCAGTTCTTCGGCATCTCGGACACTTCGGCTGTGAGCACGTCGAGCACCTTCTTGACCGTCTCTTCGTCGATCACCCGGCGCAGGCCCGCGAGAGCTGCGTTCTCGGTCGGGACCTTGACCGTCATGTCGTTGTGGAGGATCTTGATCGTCAGGTACTCGCGGGTGGTGCCAAGCACCTCCATGTCCTCCTTGCTCAGGACCTTGCCTGCGCCGTGATGGGGATACACGACGTGGTCTCCGAGCTCGAACTCGATGCACTCGACCTCGCGGGTCGCCTCGAGCTCCTCGATGAATGATGTTGCGTCTTCGATTGTTGCGGGGATGGTGTCCTCCTTCGTCGCGCCGGCGGCTGGCACCGGCCTTGTGTCAAGTTTGCAGGTAGCGGTCCACGAGATTGATCTCCTGCAGGCGGCGCAGGCCCTCGCGAATGTCCTTCGCCCTGATCTCCCCAACTCCCTCGACCGCCTCCAGCTCCGCGTCGGTGGCAGCCAGGATCTCGTCCAGGCCCCCGAACTCGACCACGATCTGGGTGACCACCAGCTTCGGCAGCCGCGGAATGCGCCCGAGGATGCGGTGACCCCGCGGGGAGACGGGGTAGTCGAGCGTGTTGAGCTTGCGGTCGTAGCCAAGCAGCTCGGCGAGACGGCCGAAGTCGAGCAGGTCCTGATGGGCCAGGCGCCCGATCTGGTCCAGCGCGGAGGCGAACGCCTCGTCGGAGTAGTCGGCCAGATAGTCCTGCACGAGCGCCGCCTTCTCGGCGGTGGTGCCGAGGATCGTCTCCTCGAGCTGCATCTCGATCAGACGTCCCTCGCTGCCGAGCTCGACTATGTAGCGCTCTATCTCGACCGCCATGCGAGTCACGAGCTCCGAGCGCTGCAGCACGGTGAGCACGTCGTGGAGGGTCACTCCCCCCTCGAACTCGAGGGCCGTGAGACGCGTGGAGACCTGGTCCAGGCGCTGGCGGTACTTGTCGAGCGTGGCGAGCGCCTGGTTTGCCTTGGAGAGAACTACCGTGATGTCTTCGAGGATGTACTTGACCCCGTCCACGTACAGCGACACCACCTCCCTCCTCTGGGAGATCGCGATCACGAGCGCATCGGTCTGCTTGGACACGCGCTCGGCGGTGCGGTGACGGGTGCCCGTCTCGTGCGAGAGGATCGTCGGGTCCGGCATCAGCTGGACGTTTGCCATCGCGATCTTGGTGGCGTTGGCGCTGAGGATGATCGCCCCGTCCATCTTGGCCACCTGATAGAGGAAGGCGGGCGTGTAGTCGATGTCGAGCTTGATGCCACCCGAGAACAGGAAACTGAGCTCTTCGGGGTCCCCGATCACGATCAAGCCACCGGTGCGAGCGTGCAGGATGCTCTCAATGCCCTCCCGCAGCGCGGTGCCGGGAGCCACCATCTCGAGGGCCCTGACCAGTCCGGGCTCGGGTCGCGCGTCCGTGTCGAAATCTTCGCCGGATCGTGAGGCCACAACTAGTCATTCTACGGCATTTACCGTTTGTTTATCGGCTCCCTGGCTAGGCGGCGACCGAGGCCGGTCGAGTTCTACCAGCTGGAAGCGCAATCGAGAGCGCCTGCCGCAGCGTGGACGCCTCCTGGGCCTGCTCGCCACTGCCCGCAGGCGCCAACACGCCGGCCAGGCCATGTCTTGAGGCCTCCGCCAGACGGCGCTCGGGATGACCGACCCAGCGCAGCTCCCCGGTGAGACCGAGCTCGCCGAAGCAGCCACAGGGAGCGGGTGGGTGGGGACTCGATATAGGCACCCCGCGGGCCGCGGAGGCCACGGCCAGCGCAATCGCCAGATCGACGCCGGGCTCTTCGACGCGCACGCCGCCGACCACGTTCACGAACACGTCGTAGGGCGGTTGGGGGCCCA
>DATHPT010000304.1:0-7688 GCA_035483615.1 Solirubrobacteraceae bacterium
CCCTGGAAAGCGTCAGGCCGAGGGCGGGGCCGCCGCGTCCTGCACGACCGCGGCCGGGCGCGCCTCCTGCAACAAGCCCGCTCCACAGTGCCAGCAGTAGGCGGCACCGCGGCTGTGAACCGCGCCGCAGGAGCGGCATTGGCCGTGGACGCCCGCCTCGGCTGCGCCGAGCAGACGTTCCACCTCCCCCAGCTCGGCATCGGCCTTCTGCAGATCGGCTGCGCGTCGCGAGAGCACGTCGAGGCGATAGTGGTCGCGCGAGGCCATCTCATAGGTGAGCCCGCCGAGATCCCAGGTGAGGGCTGCCACCTCCTCGGCCAGCTGCAATCGCCGGCTGCGCAGCTCGGCAAGCGAGCCGCTTGGCGCTGGAGCGGAGCCTGCCATCAACCCCCCGTTTCGATGGGCTTGTTGCCTTCGGTGAGCTTTTCGATTTCCTTCTGATGCTGCTTGCCCTTGGAGCTGCTGAGCTTCTGCAGGGTCGAGGAGCTTGTCTTGACGGGGGGCTTGGGCTTCACCTTCGGCGCTTCCGCTTCCTTGACTTCCTTGACTTCCTGGGCTTCGGTGGCGGCCGCGCTCTTGCTCGAGGCCGCTTTTCCGGAGGAGGACGGAGCCGAGCTCGAGGTCGCGGGCGCAGGGGTCGTGGCGGCGGCCGCCGCGGGGAGCGTGCCGCCTTCGATCTTCACGATCTGCGGGGTGGGGGCTTTGGAGGGCGTCAGCCAGTGACCAACCAGCAGCCCGATCAAGCCGGTCACGAGCAGCACGGCGAGCAGGCCGAACAGGCCCGAATAGCGGCGCAGCCAGCCGATCGCGCCATCGTCTCGGGGAAGCGGCGGCAGGTAGCCGGCGGGGGGCGCCACGATCGAGACGGGGCCAGAGACGGGATTGCGCAGCTCACTCTCGGCCTGCAGCACGTCGAGGAAGGCGAGCCGCACAGGCGAGCAGGGCTGTCCGCACGACAGGCAGTAGCGCTGATCGGCGAGGACCGTGGCGCCACAGCTCGGGCACTTGCTCGGAGCGCCCTCCTGCGAGGGAGCCTGGATCGGAAAGACATTCACCGGAGCCTCGCTCAACCGAATGCGCCGCGCACGTAGTCGCGCGTGCGCTCAGCGCGCGGCTGCTCGAACACCTGGGAGGCGGTCCCGTACTCAACGAGGTCGCCGAGGTACATGAAGGCGACCTTGTCGGCCACGCGCTGGGCCTGGGCAAGGTTGTGAGTGACGATCACCACCGCCAGATCGCGCCGCAGCTCGTGGATCAGATCCTCGATCACGCTCGTGGAGATCGGGTCGAGCGCACTGCACGGCTCGTCCATCAGCAGCACCTCGGGGCGCATCGCGATCGCGCGCGCGATGCACAGCCGCTGCTGCTGTCCGCCGGAGAGGCGCAGCGCGGGACGATCGAGGTCTTCGCGCACCTCCTCATACAGTCCAGCGCGACTCAGCGCTTCGATCACCAGCGGTTCGAGCTCGCGGCGCCGGGGTCGCTTGCGTGACTGCTCGCGCAACGCGAACGCCACGTTGTCGAAGATCGACATCGGGAACGGGTTGGGCTGCTGGAAGACCATCGCCACACGCGAGCGCAGTGTGGTGTCCTGCAGCGCGTGGACGTCCTGGCCGTCGAGCAGCACCTGGCCGGAGCGAGCGGCACTCGGGGTCAGCTCGGTGAGGCGGTTGAGCGTGCGCAGCAGGCTCGTCTTGCCACAGCCGGACGGTCCGATCAGAGCCAGCACCTCACCCTGGTGGATCGACAGCGACACCGAGTTGACCGCCCGCTTGGCCCCGTAGTAGATGCTCACGTCCTCCAAGCGCAAGCGCTCGAGACCCGTGCCTGCGATGGAGCGGATCGCCTCGCGCTCATGCGGTGGCGCCACGGGCACCGGCTGGCGATCGAGCACGATCGTGCGCACAGGCGGAACCACGCCGTCAACTGCGGCGGCCGCCGGCATCGGCGCATGGGGGCCATTCGGGTGGAGATCACCCGCATGGGGACCATCCGCGTAGAGACCACCCGCATGGGGACCATCCGCTTGAAGACCATCCGCGCGGGAGCCATCCGCGCCATCGGACGGCTGGGCGAGGACTGCGCCGGTCATCCTGTTCGCGTGGACGGAGGCGACCATCTCCTCGGTCCACGCGCTCTCGCTCGGACGCCAGGGGTCGAGCAGCGTCCTGTCAGTGCTCATCATTCACATTCCTCATTGGAATAGTCAGATTAGTCATGAACCGCGCTTTTGTCAAAGCTTTTGGAGATCGAAACCGCTGGAGCGCGCCTGAGCCCGGCTGATCCGCCCGACGGCCGCGTTCAGCAGCAGGATGAACAGCAGAAGAACGAACGCCGCCGCATAGGCCTTCTGGGGCGCGTCTCCTTCGCCGGCCGGGGAGTTGTCGTACACGTAGCTGGTGAGCGACGAGCCGGTGCCGCGCAGGAAGCCGAGCAACGGGATCGATCCGGCAGGTTCGTTGCGGGTCGTCTCGGCGAGCACCAAGATCACGATCGCTGTGTCCCCCACGATCCGACTGATGCCGAGCGTCGCCCCCGTGGCGATGTTGGAGCGCACGCTCGGCAGCAGCACCCTACGGATCGTCGCAATGCGCGTCTTGCCGAGCGCGAACGCCGCCTCGCGCATGTGGGCGGGCACAGCCTGCAGACCGTCGCGGGTGGCCGTGTACAGCGGCGGCAGCGCGATCAGGGACATGGTGGCGCCGGCCGTGATGAACGAGCTGCCGGTGACCACGCCCGAATCGGAGGTGCTTGAGAGCGGACCGAAGATCCCCAGCTCGAAGATCGTCAGGCCGAAGATCGCGATCACGATGTCGGGCGTGCCGGCGACGATCTCGATGCTCGACTCGACCAGCCGGCCCAGCCAGGCGGGACGGCCGTACTCCACGATCCACGCCGCACTGCACACGCCCAGCGGCAGGGCGAGCGCCAACCCGATCGCGGTCAGAACCGCCGTCCCGATCAGCGGATCGAGAAACCCGCCCGAGCCGGCCTGGCTGGAGCTGACCTGCGGGCGGGTCACAAGCAGCTCCGGGCGCAGGTACTGCAGGCCGCGCACACCCATGTACACGACGATGGCGCCGGTCACGAGGCACAGACCGAGCCCGGCGGCCCAGGCGGCTATGTAGACGATCTGGTCAAACAGACGCCAGCTGCGCATCGACGAGCCGCGACCACGGGTCGGGCGCGGCGGCGCGGCGGCGTGCTCGGTCGGGAGTATGGGCGCCAGCGTGCTCATCACTTGAGCTGGTACTTACGCAGCGGCAGCTTGACCAGATAGGCCCCAAGCGACAGCGCGATCGCGGAGAACAGCAGCAGCAGGGCCAGCGCATACAGCGTCGAGTTCAGCGCGGGGGCACCGCCGAAGCCTTCGTGGTTGTCGATGATCGCGCTTGCGATCGTGCGCAGCGGCTCGTAGAAGAAGACCAGCGGTCCGTGTTGCAGGGTCGGGGTGAACGAGCGCGAGCCAGAGACCATCGAGATCATCACCGCCTCGCCGAGCGCTCGCGCGCACGCGAGTGCCGTGGCGGCGACGATCGCCGGACGGATTGCCCTCAGGCTCACCGCGAGCGTGGCGCGCAGACGGTGGACGCCAAGCGCCATCGCTCCCTCCCGCCACGATGCCGGCACGCCGGCCAGCGCCTCGCTGATCAGCGCCACCATGATCGGGGTGATCATCACCGTCAGGATCACCGCCACCACCCCAAGACTCGCGCCGGTGAGCTCGACCGTGTTCTGCACCGATCGCTTCTGGCCAAGGGTTATCAGGTGGTTGCCGACGAACGGCACGAGCACGAGCACTCCAACCAGCCCGTAGATCACAGATGGCACGGAGGCCAGCAACCGGATCACGCGGATCGTCACAGCTCGCAGCGGCGCAGGAGCGAACTCGACGATGAAGATCGAGGAGAGCAGCGCGATCGGCAATGCCAGCGCAACCGCGATCGCAGTGGTGAGTAGCGTGCCGTAGATGACCGGCCAGACCCGCACGTGGTAGGCCGACGCAGGCGGATTGATGCTCGTGCCGACCATCGCTTCGAGCTGCCTGTCGATGTTTCCCCCGGGCAGCAGCCAGCTGAGGCCGTTGTGCTCGAAGGTCGGCCAGGCGTGGACCGCGACGAGCACGACCATCGCGACCACCACCGCGCACACCAGCAGCGACGCCGCGCCGAGCGTGAGCTCGGCGCGGCGGTCGGACCAGGGTTGACGCAAACGCGCCAATGGGCGGGTTACTTGAGAGAGATCCATTGTGTCGAGATGATCTTCTGGGCTGCATTGCTGGCCTTGACCCAGCCGATGAACGCCGAGGCGGCGCCGGTGGCGACACCCTTCGTCACCTCGTAGAAACGCGCAACGCCCGCATAGCTTCCGCCGTTGGCGTTGGCGAGCGTGCATCCCACGCCGTTGAAGCCGACGTCGTTGACGCCTTTGCTGGCGAAGTAGCCGGACAGGAAGCCGATCGAGTTGGGGTCTTTTTCGATCGACTGGCGCTGCAGTCCCTCAGATGGCGCTTCGCTGGCCAGCGAGGACACTTTCTTGCCGCCGATCAGCAGCGTCGAGAAGTTGCTGAGCGTGCCGGCCGTGGAGTTGCGGCTGATCAAGTCGATCGGCCCGCTGGCGGTAGCGCCCGGGACCTTGCTCCATTCGCGGGTCTTGCCGGTGAAGATCGATTCGGCCTGCGCCTGAGTGAGGTTGGGGAGCTTGTTGGCGCTGTTGGTGACCACGCACAGGTAATACTTGGCGATCGGGTAGAAGACGAGCCCTGCCGGGTCGCTTGGCAGGGGGTCGCGCGAGACGTCCGCGACCGAGTCACGACCGGCGGCGACGTTGTTGATGCCGACCTGCGTGCCCCCCTGAGAGATTTTGAACCTGACCTTCTTGTTCAGCTTCTCGTACTTCTGGACGAGCAGCGACACGAGCGGGAACGACGCGGTGGCTCCGCTGATCGTGACCGTGCCCGTCGCAAGAGCGATCGTGGGGATCGCTGCAGAGAGTGTGAATGCCGCCAGGAGAAGGGCGGCGACACGGCGAGTTCGGTGCATTTGACTGAGGGCTCCGTTCCAGTGGTTGACAACTTGATTTCGGGCAGCCTAGCATATTGTTCATAAATAAGATCAGGATTAGCTATTTTATGAAGAAGGCTTTGCGGGTCGTCCAGAGCCGGCTGCGATCACAGGCCGGCCAATGGGGCAGACCCGCCCAACCAGCACCCCCCAACCCCCGCACACACCACGACCAGCACACCCCAACCAGCACCCCAAACCTCGAACCGACACGCAAACCGTCCCAAGACCACTCGCCACAACCCCCAGCCACATTCCAATGACCCCAGACCAAAACACGCCCCCCGCAGACCCGCACAAGCACACCGGCTCCCCCGGAGCGGATCCAGCACGCGAGCAGTGCGCGAGCTGCGACGCAGCGCTGGTCGCAGACCAGCGCTACTGCCTGCAGTGCGGGGCGAGACACGGCAGGCCACGCATCGACTTCACCGGCTTCTGGAAGCCCGTGTCTCCCACTGGCGAGCGACCCGAGCTGCACGGGAAGCCGGCGTCTCCGACTGGCGAGCAATCCAAGCCACGAGGGAAACAGGGCACACAGGCTGCAGGTGGCCGGGCCCCAGGAAGCCGGAGCCGGCCTCCGGCCGGGGGCGGACCTCCAGCCGGGGACGGACCTCCAGCGGAGCGCAGACCGCCGTTCAACGGGGGAGCGCCATCGCGGCGGGCCGTCGGAGCGCTGGTGGCAGGCGTGCTCGCCGCCGGGATCATCGTGGGCGCGGCGCTTGGGCCGGGGCCCACCAGCTCGCCGGCGGACGGCTCGACGCTCGCCCAACGGGCGCTCGCGGCGCTGGTGGCAGAGGCGCGCAGCTCCCAGCCAAGCACTCCCACCAGCTCCACCGCGGCGCCCCAGGGAAGTGGGACCACAACGCGTGCGGCGCACGCCACAGCCGGCAAAGCCGGGGGCCAGCAGGCGGATTCCGACCAGGCAGCCGTTCCGCCCTCGACCGAAAGCGCCCCTTCCCAGGAATCCTCAAGCGAAGCCCCCTCGGGCGAAGGCTCCTCCGAAGGCACGAAAGGCACGAGCGAAAGCAAAACAAGCGCCCCCGGAACGCCGATCAAGCTTCCCCCGATCAAGCACGTCTGGGTGATCGCCCTCTCGGGCATGAGCCTGAGCGCGGCGCTGGCGAACCCCACGACCGATCCCTACCTAGCCAGGCAACTGGCGCCGAAGGGCACGCTGCTCGGCGGCTACACGCTCAGCGCCAGCAGCGAGCTGGGGAACGGGATCGCGCTGCTCTCCGGCCAGGGCGTGAACCTCGACACCGAACAGAACTGCCCCAGCTATCTGGAAGTGCAGCCGCCGACCATCAACGCAGCCAGCGGGCTCGCCGAGGGCGTCGGCTGCGTCTATCCAGCCGCGGTCAAGACGCTCCCCGACGAGTTGACCGCGGCGGGGCTGACGTGGAAGGCCTACGTGCAGGGCATGCAGCCCGGCAGCACGGACCCTCCTACCGCCCCGGCCGGCCCCGGCGCGCCAGGAGCCGCCCCCTCGGTGGCAAGCGCGGTCACGCCCCCGCAGGCCCCGACTTCGACATCGACACAGACAGCAGCACCGACACCCACGGCGACACCGGCGCCAACACCAACACCAACCGCCACGGTTACCTGCCGCCACCCGGAACCGGGAGCCGCCGACCCCAGCCACGCGCCTGTGCCCGGTGACCCCTACCTCACCTTCGACAACCCCTTCGTGTACTTCCACTCGCTGCTCGACGGCGGCGCCTGCGCGAGCGGGGACGTCGACCTTGGGGCGCTTCAGGGCGACCTCGCCACGCCCGCGAGCACACCGAGCTTCAGCTGGATCGCGCCATCCGCCTGCGACGACGGCTCGAGCGCTCCCTGCGCCCCCGGCGCCCCGGCGGGACTCGCACCCGTGGACGCCTTCCTGAAGGAAGCCGTGGGCCAGATCCTCGCCAGCGCCGCCTATCGCGAAGGGGGGCTGATCGCGATCCTCCCCAACAGCGCACCCTCGCCCGTGAGCGCTTCCAAGCCGGTCGGCGCGCTGCTGCTCTCACCGTTCGTCCACAGCGGAGCGCACCTGTCGGAATCCCTCAACGATTTCTCGCTCCTGAAGAGTCTCACACGACTGTTCGGAGTCCTCCCCTTGGGCCATGCCAACGACCCGAGCGCCGTGTCCTTCGGCACGACGGTCTACGGCACCAGTGGAAAAGCGGCCTCAGCCGCCTCCACGGCCAAGAAGGCGGCCCAGGCCGCAGCAGCACAACCGCGACGCCGGCCGGCGTCGCACGCAGGCGGCTGAAACCCCGCCTTCACATCGTCAAACAACGAACGGAGACCCCCGTTGCACACTCATCAACCTGTCCACCAACGAGCTTCCCTATGGCTCTGCGCGATCCTCGGCGCGATCGTCATCTCGATGGCGATCGTCGCCTCGGCCCACGCCGAAGAAGCCGGAACGGAAGGAAGCCCGAACAACCTCAACTGCCTGGGGCACATATCTGCCGGGACACCCGAACTGGGCAGCGAAGAACAGCAGGTCCGCTACACGTTCTACTGCAACGGCCCGATCACCGGCTACCAGCTGGAGTCGAACGTGCCGGTGACCGGCTTCGAGGCCTCGCCGCTCGTGACCAACACCAAGAACGCAGCGCTGTCGGACACGTTCTC
>DATHPT010000305.1:0-12105 GCA_035483615.1 Solirubrobacteraceae bacterium
TGCCCGTCGGCGACCCCCGCGATCCGGCGGTCCAGGTCGGTCCCCTCGCCTCTGAGCGGCGGGCGGCCCATGTGCGCGAGCTGGTCGAGGAGGCGGTCTCGCGGGGCGCCACCCTGCACTGTGGGGGACCGGTCGAGCCACCGGGTCTCTCCGGGGCCTTCTTCGCGCCCGCGGTGCTCACCGGCGTGACCCATGAGATGCGCCTGATGCGCGAACCGATCGGCGGCCCGGTGCTGGCGGTGATGACCGTCGGCTCGGTGTCCGAGGCGATCGCGCTCGCCAACGACAGCGCATACGGGCTTGGCGCCTCGGTGTGGACGGCCGAGCGCTATCGCGGACTGCGGATTGCGCGGGAGCTGCACGCCGGGATGGTGTGGCTCAACGACCATCTGCCGAGCCCCGCGATCTCACGCGGGCCGTGGGGCGCCGGGGCGGGAAGCGGCCTGGGACGGACGCTCGGCGAGGCCGGTCTGCGGGCTTGTGCCCAGGAGAAGCTGATCACCTGGGACCCTTCCGGCGTGCGCGGATTGTGGTGGGGCCCCTACGACCAGTCCTCGGCGGGAGCCGCGCAGACGGCTGCGCAGCTGCGCTCGACTCGCGACTCCGATCGCGAGCGCGCCTGGCGCCACGGCGCACTGGGGCTGGCGCGCGTCGGCATCCGGGCTCTCGGGCGCAGGCCCTAAGGTGTAGCGATGCCCGCCCAGGCCTATGCAGGCAAGGAGTGCGTCTGCCAACTGCGCAAGGGGATCTGCGATCAGAGCTGCGTCGCGGACATGCTCGAGACCCCCTTCTACATCGCCTGCCTGAAGCTGAAGGGCCGTCGCAGCGTGGTGATCGGCGGCGGGGAGATCGGGCTTGAGAAGGTCGAGGGACTGCTCGCCTGTGACGGCGAGGTCACCCTGATCGCGCCGCAGGCCGAGCCGGAGCTCGAGCGGTATGCCTCGGAGGGCTCGATCCGCTGGGAGCGGCGCGCCTACGCCGGCCCGTCCGACCTGGAGGGCGTGTTCATCGCGATCGCCGCCACCAACGACACGGACGTGAACATCGCGGTCTACGAGGACGCTGAGCGCCGCGCGATGCTCGTCAACATCGTTGATGTGCCACCGCTGTGCAACTTCATCCTGCCGGCGATCGTGCGCACGGGGCCGCTCGCGATCGCGATCTCCACCGCGGGCGCCTCGCCCGCTCTGGCCAAGCGCATCAAGCGCGAGATCTCAGAGCAGTTCGGCGAGCCCTATGCCGAGCTGGCGGTGATGCTCAACGAGGTGCGCGGCTGGGCCAAGAGCACGCTGCCCACCTACCAGGACCGCAAGCAGTTCTTCGAGGGGATCGTGAACGGCGAGACCGACCCGGTGGCGCTGCTGCGCAATGGCGAGCAGCAGGCTGTGCGCGATCTGATCGCACGGGCCCAGGGTGAGCACGAGCAGCGCTTCGCCATGCCCCTTCATGGGGTATCGCCCGCCTGAGCCTCGCCCATGACAGGCCTCGAAGTCCAGGCGGATACGAGCGGGACGGCCGTCGAGGATTCCCCTGCGGTGGAGCTCCAAGAGCTCACCCGCAACTACGGAGAACGGGCGGCCCTCTCCGAGGTGAGCCTGACGGTCCCAACCGGCGAGACGCTGGTGGTGTTCGGCCCCAACGGCGCCGGCAAGACAACACTGTTGCGGGTTCTCGCGACGCTGCTGCGCCCACACTCCGGCCAGGTGACGGTGCTCGGAGGCCGACTCCCCGACGACGCCTGGCGGGTCCGCGGCCGGGTGGGGCTGCTCGGTCACGAGCCGCTACTCTACCGCGAGCTGACGGCGCGGGAGAACCTGCGCTTCCATGCCAGCCTGCACGGGGTGCCCGCCGAGCGGATCGAGCAGCTGCTGGACCTGCTGGAGCTGTCCCGGCGGGCGGATGAGCCGTTGCGGACGTTCTCGCGCGGGATGGTCCAGCGGGTGGCGGTGGCCCGTGCGGTTCTGCACGATCCCGAGCTGTTGCTGCTCGACGAGCCCTACGCAAACCTCGATCCTGCGGCCGTCGAGCTGGTGGACCCATTGATCGGCGCCGCCAGCGGGCGCACACGGATCCTCTCCAGCCACGACCCCGCTCGCGGGCTGGCCGAGGCGGACCTGGTGCTCGGCCTACGCGCAGGGCGTGTGGCGCTGCTGACGGGCGCCGCGAGCGTGGACCACGACGCCGTCGCGGAGTTGTACCGGTGAGCGCACCATCCAACTCGGGGAAGACAGCGCCGCATGCGGCGCTGTCCCAGGACGTGCATGCACGTCCTGGCCGCCCGGCGCATGCGCCGGGCGGTGCACACGGGCAAGACAGGTCGCATGCCCGGGCCGGGCGAACACATGCGCCACCCCGAACGGCAAGGGTGATCCTCGCCCTCCTGCGCAAGGAGCTGCTGGTGGAGCTGCGCACCCTGGAGTCGGTGCCGGGCATGTCGCTGTTCGCGGTGACCACGTTCGTGGTGTTCCACTTCGCGCTGAACCAGAACACGGTCGAGGGCCAGGAGGCGGCCGGCATCCTGTGGGTGACGCTGCTGTTCGCGGCGATGCTCGGCATCAACCGCCTGTTCGTGGCGGACGCCGACCAGGGCGGCTTCGACGGCTTCCTGCTCGCGCCCGTGGAGCGGGGAGCGCTGCTGCTGGCGAAGGCGGCCGCGCTGCTCGCCTACCTGCTGGTGCTCGAGCTGGTGGCAGTGCCCGCGTTCGGGCTGCTGCTGCTCGGCCCCTCGCTCGGCCAGGCGCTGCCCGGGCTGCTCGCTCCGCTTGCGCTCGGCGACCTCGGGGTGGCGGCGATCGGCACGCTCGTGGCCGCGCTGGCGGTGCGCACCCGCGCGCGCGACCTGCTCGGTCCGCTGCTGGCGCTGCCGCTGCTCGTGCCCGTGGTGATCGGGTGCGCGCGCTCGAGCGCGCCGCTGCTGGCGGCCAGCGGGCACACCGATTCGCCGCCGCTGCGTTGGCTTGGGACGCTCGCGCTCTATGATCTCGTTTTCGGGCTCATTGCCTATGCAGTGTTCGACTTCCTACTCGAGGACTGAGGCCCACATGTACAGTCGGGGACTTCGCGCCCTCTCCCTTTCCACCGTCGCGGCCTTCTGCGTCTCGCTCAGCCTCGTGTTCTTCTACGCGCCCATCGAAGCCGAAGAAGGCTTCCTGCAGAAGATCTTCTACCTGCACGTGCCGCTTGCGATCGTCGCCCTCGCCGGGTTCGTGGTCGGGGGGCTGATGGCGATCGCCCATCTGCGCACCCGCGACCAGCGCTGGGATCTGTGCTCCTATGTGACGATCCACATGAGCCTGATCTTCGGCGTGGGGGTGCTGATCACGGGCTCGATCTGGGCGCGTGCCTCGTGGGGCCACTGGTGGGTCTGGAACGAGCCGACGCTCGTGTCGTTCCTGATCATCTTCCTGCTGTACGCCACCTACCAGCCGCTGCGCTTTGCGATCGAGGACCCCGAGCGTCAGGCCCGCTACGCCTCGGTGTTCGCGATCACAGCCGGCGCGTTCGTGCCGCTCAACTTCATCGCGGTGCGCCTGTCAGCCTCCTATGTGCACCCGCGGGTGCTCGGCAGCGCCTCGAACCTGCCGCCCTCGATGGGCCTCACCTTCCTGGTGTCGCTGCTGGCGATGGCGCTGCTGTTCACGACGCTCTGCAGGTACGAGCTGACCGCCAAGCGCACCCGGATGCTGCTCAAAGCACGAAGCAGGATCCTCGGCTTCCAATGATCCCGCTCGTTTATGCCCTTCAGGGTGCGGCGGCCCTGCCGGAAAAATCCAACGATGGCTACGTGGCGGCGGCCTACATCGTGTTCTTGGTGCTGCTGCTGATCTACCTGGCGATCATGTCCATCCGCCTGGGCCGCACAGAGCGCGCAGTGCGCAAGCTGCGCAAGGACGCCGCAGAGCAGAGCGACGCACCCGGTCAATCAAGGGAGCGTGAGACGGTATGAGTGAGCTGTTGGCGCTTGGCATGTCCCACAAGACCGCCCCGGTGGCGCTGCGTGAGCGGCTTGCCTTCACCGAGTCCCAGGCTGTTGAGTTCGCCGAGCAGATCACCGAGAGCCCCGAGGTGAGCGAGGCGGTGGTGATCTCAACCTGCAACCGCACCGAGATCTACCTCGTGGTGGGGGACCCGGTGAGGGCGGAGACGGACGTGCTGGGAATGCTGGCCCGCAGCGCCGGCATCCGTCCCACCGAGCTCGCCCAGGAGATCTACTCGCCGCGCAACTGCGACGCCGCGCGCCAGCTCTACAGGGTTACCTCGGGCCTCGAGTCGATGATCCTCGGCGAGGCGGAGATCCAGGGTCAGGTGAAGCGCGCCTACGAGGCGGCGATGCAGGCGGGCCTCACCGGACCGCTGTCCAACCGCCTGTTCGCGGCGGCGCTCACGACCGGCAAGCGGGTGCGCTCGGAGACCGGCATCGGCTCGAGCCGCGTGAGCGTGCCCTCGGTCGCGGTGGACCTCGCCCAGGACGTGCTCGGCGGTCTCGAGGACCGTCACGTGGTGATTCTCGGCGCAGGGGAGACCAGCGAGCTGACCGCCCAAGCGCTCGCCCACCAGGGGGTCGGCACGATCTTCGTGGCAAACCGCCACGCCGACCGCGCGCTCAGCCTGGCGCAGCGCTTCGGCGGCTCGGTGGTCGGGCTCGACGGGCTGCCCGACCAGCTGCTGGAGGCCGACATAGTGGTGTCCTCGACCTCCTCCCCTCACCCGATCGTGGGCAGCGAGGAGCTTGAGCTGGTGATGGAGCAGCGCACCGGCCGGCCGCTGCTGTTGATCGACATCGCGGTGCCCCGCGACATCGACGCGCGCTGCGGAGACCTCGACGGGGTGACCCTGTATGACATCGACGACCTTCAGGCTGTGGTGCAGCGCAACCTCGGGACCCGCGCGGAAATCGTGCCGCAGGCGGAGGAGATCGTGGAGGAGGAGATCCGGCGCTTCGCCCGCTGGCTCGGCCAGCTGGAGACCTTGCCGACCGTGAGCGCCCTGCGCGAGCACGGCAACGCGCTGGTGGAGCAGATCCTCGCCGAGAACGCGGGGCGCTGGGAGTCGGCTTCCGAGCGGGACCTGATGCGGGTGGAGGCGATCGCGCGGGCAGTGCTGGGACGCCTGCTGCACGAGCCGACGATCCGCCTGCGCAGCTTCTCGCAGGAGCGGGGCCATGCGAGCTTGCAGCTCGTGCGCGAGCTGTTCGGGCTCGACGAGGAGCCACCGCGGGACGCAGCTGAGGATGGGGACCCCAAGCTCGCCGAGGTGCGCTCGATCGAGAGCGCACGCAAGAGCTCGTAGGGGGTCACAGCAGAGCATGCGGCTCGGGACGCGCGGCAGCGCGCTCGCACTTGCCCAGGCGAGGCTCGTGCAGGGCTGGCTCGGTGGCGGCGAGCTCGTGGTGGTGCGCACCCGCGGGGACGTCCTGCACGATCCCCTGAAGGGCGAGGGCAACGGTCTGGCCAGACGCACGCCCCGCGACGACAAGTCGCGCTGGGTGGCCGAGCTCGAGCAGGCGCTGCTCTCGGAGGAGATCGACCTGGCGGTGCACTCCGCCAAGGACATCCCGGTCGAGCTGACCGATGGCCTGGAGCTGCTTGGCTCCCCCAATCGCGCGAGCGCCGAGGACGCGCTGATCGGCGCCCGCTCGCTGGAGGAGCTGCCCGAGGGAGCGTGCGTGGGCACCAGCAGCGTGCGGCGGGCCGCCCAGCTGCGGGCCGCCCGCGCGGACCTCGAAGTGGTGAGCCTGCGCGGCAACATCGACACTCGTCTGCGAAAGCTCGCGACCGCGGTCACCGCCAGCGGCGACGGCAGCGGTGGCGGGGAGTCCTCGCTGCACGCGATCGTGCTGGCGAAGGCCGGCCTCTCGAGGCTTGGCCGCGAGCGCGACATCGGCTGCTCGCTCGACGCCGCCCGGTTCGTGCCGGCCCCGGGTCAGGGGGCGCTGGCGCTGCAGGCCAGGGCCGGTGACGAGCGCGCGAGGCAGGCCGTCGAGACGATCCTCGACCGGGACGCCTCCGCCTGCCTGGCGGCCGAGCGGGCCCTCGCGGGGGCATTGGGAGCGAGCTGCAACACGCCGCTCGGAGCCCACGCCGTGCCGGCCGGCTGCGGCTGCCTGCACCTGCGCGCCTGGATCGGCCTGCCGGACGGCGCGGAGTGGATCGGCGACGATCTGCTCGGCGGCTTCTATGACCCCGAGGAGCTTGGCCAGCGCCTGGCTGAGCGCCTTGTGGCGGTGGGAGCTCGCGAGCTGTTGCGGCGCGCCGAGGAGATGGCCGTTGAGCCAGGCTGAGCGACGCGGGCGCGTGCACCTCGTGGGCGCCGGCCCTGGCGACCCAGGTCTGCTGACCGCGCGGGCGCTCGAGCTGATCGCGCGCGCGGACACCATCCTCTATGACCGGCTGATTCCCACCCAGGCGCTCGACGGGGCGCGCGCGGATGCAGAGCTGCTGTTCGTGGGCAAGGAGGGCGGCGGGGACTCAGTGCCCCAGGAGCGCACCCAGGCGCTGATGATCGAGCGGGCGCGGGCGGGTCGCGAGGTGGTGCGGCTCAAGGGCGGCGACCCGTTCGTGTTCGGACGCGGTGGCGAGGAGGCGCTGGCTCTGCGCGAGGCGGGCATTGAATTTGGGGTCGTTCCCGGGGTCACAGCGGGGGTGGCCGCGGCGGCGTACGCGGGCATCCCGGTGACACACCGAGGCCTGTCGACCGGTGTGGCGCTCATCACCGGCCACGAGGATCCGGGCAAGCAGGAGTCCGAACTGGACTGGCGGGCGCTCGCGGCGTTTCCCGGGACGCTCGTGTTCTACATGGGTGTGCGCCGGCTCGCCCAGATCGCGGCGGCGTTGACCGAGGCCGGCCGGCCGGCCTCGGAGCCGGTCGCCCTGGTGGAACGGGGCACGCTCGCAGATCAGCGCACGGTCACCGGCACGCTCGCCACGATCGCCGAGCTCGCCCGGCAGGAGCAGGTGAAAGCGCCCGCGATCACGATCGTCGGCGCGGTCGCCGGGCTGGGGGAGCGCCTGGATTGGCTGCCGACCCGTCCGCTGGCGGGGCGCACCGTGGCGGTGACTCGCGCACGCGCCCAGGCCAGCGAGCTGGCAAGGCGCCTCGGCGAGCTGGGCGCCGAGGTGGTGCAGACGCCGGCGATCCGCACCCGGGCGATCCCGGGAGACCCGCTCGATCCCTCCCCCTATGACCTGATCTGCCTGGCGAGCCCCAACGCCGTCGAGTACCTGTTCGAGCGGCTGGCCGACGGTGGGCGCGACGCCCGCTCGCTCGCCGGGGCGCGGATCGCCGCGATCGGACCGGCGACCGCGCAGGCGCTGCAGCGAGCGGGGATCACAGCGGACGTAGTGCCCGAGCGAGCCGTCGCGGAGTCGCTGGCGCAGGCGCTGGCCGGCCTGCAGGTAGATCATGCGCTGGTGGCCCGCGCGCGCGAGGCGCGCGACGTGCTCCCGGACGCCCTGCGCGAGCGGGGCGCCCAGGTGGACGTGCTCGCGCTGTACGAAACCCTTCCCGAGCCGCTGTCCGGGCGGGTGCTCGACGCCGCGCGGGGCGCCGACTATGTGACGTTCACCTCCTCCTCCACCGTGCGCAACTTCCTGCAGGCGGCCCGCGCCGCCGGGGACGGCACAGGCGAGGGGGGAGACTCGGCCCATGACTGGGCGCTCTCGCCCAGCACCCGGATCGCGTCGATCGGCCCTGTGACGAGCGCCACGCTCAGAGAGCACGGCCTGGAGCCCCACGTGGAAGCCCGCCGGCACGACGTGCCGGGGCTCGTGGACGCGCTCCTGGCCGACGCGCTCGCACACTCCGAATGACACCCGAGGCCGGTGCCGGCGTGCTCGGTCATCCGCGGGTGCACCTGCGCCAGACCGACTCCACCAACGAGCGAGCGCGGGCGCTGGCTGTCGCGGGAGCGCCCCACGGGACGCTGGTCACCGCCGGGGAGCAGACCGCCGGCAGGGGACGTCAGGGACGCGCCTGGTGGGCGCCGCCGGGCAGCTCGTTGCTGTGCTCGCTGGTGCTGCGGGATCCACCGCCGCTGCTCTCGCTGATCGCAGGAGTGGCTGTGTGCGACGCCATCGGCGAACGCGCCCGCGTGAAGTGGCCGAACGACGTGGTGATCGAAATGCCCTCCGCGGCGACCCGGAGGGATCCGCAGGCGCGCCCTGCGCTTGCGAAGCTCGCGGGGATCCTCGTGGAGGGGCGCCCACAGGAGCGCTGGGCGGTGCTCGGGGTCGGACTGAACGTGGGGGTGCGCCCTGAGGATCTGCCGGTGGAGCTGCGCGAGCGAGCCGTCAGCCTCGAGCTTCCGGCAAGCGCCATCGAGCCGATCTTGGAACGGCTGATCCAGGCGCTCGAGCGGCGTCTGGGGGAGCCTGCCGAGCGGGCGCTCGAGGCATGGCGAGAACGTGACGCGCTGTTCGGGCGCGAGGTCTCCTGGGGTGCCCAGGACCCGCGAGCGCCACTTGCCCACGGGCAGGCCCAGGGGATCGACGACGCCGGCCGTCTGATTGTCAGGCTCGAGGACGGCGCCACCGAAGCGCTTGACGCCGGAGAGGTCCACCTTGGGCAGGCCTGCTGAGAGCAGCGCCGTCCCCGAATCCCTCCGCTCAGCTTCCGGGCTCTCCTGCGGTGGCCGCGGGAGAGTCGGCCTCTGAGCGCTTGAGCGCGTCTTCGACGTTGCGTTGCAGCTCCCTACCGGCGCTCGGCTCGAGCTCGCCGTTGGCGCCGGATGGCTTTACGGCGTCGCTGGACAGCGCCTCGGCGACCACCGCATCCGACGGCGCATCGCCGGGCTTGGGCTTGCCGTTGTTCGTCCGGCGCGAGCTGGAGCGTCGCGAACGTGTGGCCCTCGCCGGCTGGCCGGCTTTGGCTGCCTGACCCCTGTTGACGGGCCGATCGGCCTTGTCCGTCTGACCGGCCTTAGCTGACCGTCCAGCCTTGGTTGACCGCCCAGCCTTGACGGGCTGACCGCTTGTGGCTGCCTGACCGGCCTTGACCGACTGGTCGGTCGTGGCTGCCTGGCCGGTCGTGGTTGTCTGGTCGGTCACGGATGCCTGAGCGGCGTTGACGGGCTCACCGCTCGTGGCTGCTTGACCGGCATTGACGGGCTGACCGGTCGCGGTTGCCTGACGAGCCTTGACAGGCTGACCGGCAGCGCCGGCCTCACCGGGTCGCTGACCCTTGCGCCGCCGGCGCGAGCCACGGGCACGGCGCTTGGGGAAGTTGCGCAACAGCTCGCGGGCGAGGGCGGGCGGCTTGCGGGCCATGCGGGTACGGGCGCCGCGCAGCACCTCCTCCGCCTCGGGCGTGTGGGCCAGCGCGGCTGCCAACAGCGCGGCCGCGAGACGGCGGTCCTGCTTGCGGGCGGCGTGCACCAGCCGGCGGGCGTTGCGCGCGTGGGCGCCCCCCGCGGAGTTGACGAGCAGCCCGAGCAGGCGCTTGGTCTCCGGCCAGCGCTGAACGGCGTACTCCTCGTGGACGTCGCGCGTGTACTCGGCCAGACGCCAGATCCAGGCGTTGGCCTGATCGCGGCGGCCGATACGCCGCTCGACCAGCGCCCGCAGCATTATCTTGGCGGCCTCACGACGCTCCTCGCGTGGCCAGGAGCCGGCGATGTCGATCGCCGTGTCGAACGCATCGGGGTCGCGCAGCGCGGCGATCTCCGCGAGCGCCTTCAGGCGCAGCTGCGAGCTCTTGTTGCGCTGCACCGCGGTTATCAGGAAGCGCGCCTTGAGCTCGCCGGTGCGGTCGAAGTGGAGCATCGCCCGCGCCCGGCGCCAGCCGTTCGGTGTGACCCGGGCGCCCGCAAGCGCCGCCCACACGTGCTGCTCGCCGTAGTCAAGATGCTCGACCGCGATCCGCCACAGCTCGCGCTCGAACACTTCGTGGCGGCGCTCTTCCTCGGCGCACACGGGCAGCACGCGCCGCTCCACCCGCATCCGCCGGCCACGTCCGCGGCGCACGGGCCCGACCACGATCGCCCCGCCGCGATACACGTCGCGGTCGAGCAGCGAATGGAGCGTCACCACCGGATCGTCGTTCTTGGTGGCGGGGTGCACGAAGTCGACGACCAGACCTGCCTCCTTGCCGGGATGACGGCGGGTGACGCGACCCACGCGCTGCTGGTAGATGCGCTTGGAGGCGGTCGGGGCGAGGTGCACGCAGACCGTGGCCCGCGGGCTGTTCCAGCCCTCGGCGAGCAGCTGGGCGTTGATCAGCACGTCGATGTCCCCGCGCTCGTAGCGCGCAAGGATCTCGGCAAGCTCGCGCTTGGGGGTCTCCCCGGAGACGCCCATCGCCTTGATCCCTTCGGCACGGAAGGCTTCCGCGAGGTTGTAGGCGTGCTGGACCCCGGCGGCGTACACGACCCCGGGAACCCCGTTGAAGCGCGTCTTGTAGAGGTTGGCGGCAGCCATGTTGAACGGCTGCTGGTCAAGCAGCTCGGCCAGCTCCTCCTGGTCGAACTCGGTGTCCACCTCGCCGCGGCGCAGGGGCACATTGGCGATCGTGCGCACGCCCACTCCCGGGGAGATGCGCACGCAGCGAAGCGGCGCGATCACTCCGCGGCGCGCCGCCTGGGCGAGGTCGAAGCGGGAGGTCTGGGTCGGGAACAGGTCGGTGACGTGCCTGGCGATCAGCGCGCCGGTGGCGGTCATGCCGATGAAGATCGGACCCGTCCAGGCCCGAATCGCGGCGCTGGTCTTCTCGCCGAGAGCGGTGTGGGCCTCGTCGCAGATCACGATCGTGTAGGCGCTCGAGATGCGACCGGCGTTGCGCACGAACCACTGGTAGGTCTCGACTGTGACGGGGCCCTTGGAGGAGTCCTCGCCAACGTACAGCGGGCGGGAGATGCGCTTCTGGTAGCCACGCTCGCGCAGCTCGCCGTGGAACTGATCCACGAGGTTGCGGCGGTGGGTGAGGATCAGGATGCCGCCGGTCTGGGACGCCTCGACGAAGCCGAGCGCCGCCACCGTCTTGCCGGCGCCGGTGGCGTGCTCGAACCAGAAGCGCTTGGCGGCGTTGGGATCCTCGGGCTGGTCGACCAGCGCCTCCTCGTCCTCCTCTTCGACCCAGTCGCGAGGCTCCTCCTCGGACTCCTCCTCGGTCTCGGGCTCGTCCTCCGGCTCAGGCTCTGGCTCGGCGAGCTCGTCCTCGAAATCGTCGTCGTCGTCATCGTCCTCGTCAGGAGCGGCGCGCTGGACGGGCCCGAGATCATCGTCATCGTCGTCGTCATCGACGTCCTCCTCCTCGACCTCGGGGTCGACGTACGCGTCCTCTTCGGGGTCCTCCGCGCCCTCCTCCGCGACCGGCTCCTCTGCAGGCGCCTCAGGCTGCTCGCCGCCGTCGGGGCCAAGGATCGCGGCCGAGGCAAGCAGCTCAGGCGAGGCGGCGGCCGCAGCGCGGCCGCCTGCGCCCTCCGGGGCGTTGCCGTTGGCGAGGGAGCGCTGTTGAGCCTCCGCCAGCAACGCTGTGAGCGTGCCCGACAGGGCATCGACTTGGTGGGCTGAGAGAACTGTGCCGTCGACGAGCTTCGGCTCGTCCTCGGAGAGCACCCGCTCGAGGCCCAGCAGCAGCGAGAACTCGCGCCGCCATGCGGTGGAAGGGTGCTTGGCGCCTTCCTTCAGCTCTACGAGCGCCTGATCGAGCGCCCGCCGGCGGGGAGAGCCGGGAGCCAGGGCGACGGCGGCGTCCTCGCCCTCGTGCAGGAAACGCTCGCGCACAAGCTTCTCCGCGCGTGCGATTTCGGCGGAACTCGGAATGGACGCGGCCGCGAGGGCCACTGCGGTGGACTCGGCCATCAAGGCTCTGGGCTTCGAGATGGAATCGACGCAGAAAGGAACTTCCGCGCGACTCGTGATACCGGCGCCTGTGCCGGCAGGACTGGAGGAACATAGGGGAGATAGGCCCCCCTCTACTCCGTGTGCTTCGCTTCAGGATATAGCACAACCCCGGCGAATTGAAGTCGACGCTCTGGCGAATTGAAAGCGACGCTCCATCTGACACCCTTGGGCGGCATGGGAAGGACTCGGCCGACCGCATGACCCCTCACCTGGGCGCCTGGGCCCTCGCCCACAGCACATGACCGCCCGCCGCGCGATCGCGATCCTC
>DATHPT010000306.1:0-9834 GCA_035483615.1 Solirubrobacteraceae bacterium
TTGCCACGTCTAACTCTTGACTCTTCTCGTGTTCAGAGCGGGCCAGCCCCGTAAGGCCTGATGCCCGCCCCTCGTCGTATGTACTGCGATCGGTACTTCGTGGTTCAGGGAAGAAGGGAGGCGGTCCAGCAGGACCGCCTCCAAACCCTTGGCACTACTCAACGATTTCGGAAACGACCCCAGAGCCGACCGTACGGCCGCCCTCACGGATCGCGAACCGCAGACCCTGGTCCATGGCGATCGGCTGGATCAGCTCGATCTCCATCTGGACGTTGTCTCCCGGCATGACCATCTCGACACCGTCGGGCAGCTTCGCCACGCCGGTGACGTCGGTGGTGCGGAAGTAGAACTGTGGCCGGTAGCCCGTGAAGAACGGGGTGTGACGGCCACCCTCCTCCTTCTTGAGGATGTAGACCTCAGCTTTGAACTTGGTGTGCGGGGTGATCGAGCCCGGCTTGCACAGCACCTGCCCGCGCTCGATCTCCTCGCGCTTGGTGCCACGAAGCAGGCAGCCGACATTGTCGCCCGCCTGGCCCTGGTCGAGGATCTTGCGGAACATCTCCACGCCCGTCACCACGGTGGTGGTGGTGTCGTGGACTCCCACGATCTCGACCGTGTCGCCGGTGTTAACGATTCCCTGCTCCACGCGGCCGGTCGCGACGGTGCCGCGGCCGGTGATCGTGAAGACATCCTCGACAGGCATCAGGAACGGCTTGTCGAGCTCGCGCACGGGCTGGGGGATGTAGCTGTCGAGCGCCGCGGCAAGCTCAACGATCTTGCCCTTGTACTCCTCGTCGCCTTCCAGCGCCTTCAGCGCCGAGCCGGTGATGAACGGAATGTCATCCCCAGGGAAGTCGTATTCGGAGAGCAGCTCGCGCACCTCGACCTCCACCAGTTCCATCAGCTCCTCGTCGTCAACCATGTCGGCCTTGTTGAGGAACACGACGATGTAGGGGACGCCCACCTGGCGAGCGAGCAGGATGTGCTCGCGCGTCTGGGGCATCGGCCCGTCGGCCGCGGAGACCACCAGGATCGCCCCGTCCATCTGGGCGGCGCCGGTGATCATGTTCTTCACGTAGTCGGCGTGCCCGGGGCAGTCGACGTGCGCGTAGTGACGGTTCTCGGTCTGGTACTCGACGTGCGATGTGGCGATGGTGATCCCGCGCTCCTTCTCCTCCGGAGCGTTGTCGATCTCCTCGAAGCTTCGGGCTTCGCCGCCCATCTTCTCTGCCAAGACAGTCGTAATGGCAGCGGTCAGCGTCGTCTTGCCATGGTCGATGTGACCGATGGTGCCAACGTTGACGTGCGGCTTGTCGCGCTCGAACTTCTCCTTCGCCACTTTGTGTTCGCTCCTGTAATCGACTTGGATATTCGCCGCTGGTAGGGCGAACCTGGGAAATCTATCTAAATGGGGATTTTCTTGACTGCTGCCTGCTGGGGGATTGCCTCGTAATTGCTGTGAACCGCTCCGCTAGGCAGGAACGGGCTCTCCCGTGCGCTGCTCGATGATCTTCTCCGCGATGTTCGGAGGCACCTCCTCGTACCCCTCGAACTGCATCGTGTAGTTGGCTCGCCCCTGGGTGTTGGAGCGAAGATCGGTTGCGTACCCGAACATCTCGCTCAGGGGGACGCGGGCGGTGACCGCGAGCGCGTTGCCGCGTCGCTCCTGACCCTCGACGCGTCCGCGCCGGCGGCTCAGGTCGCCGATCACGTCACCCAGGAAGTCTTCGGGGGTGACGACCTCGACGGCGAAGATCGGCTCGAGCAGCACCGGCTTGGCGCGCTTGGCGGCCTCCTTGAAGGCCAGCGAACCGGCCACCTTGAAGGCGATCTCCGAGGAGTCGACATCGTGGTACTTGCCGTCCGTGAGCGTGACTCGCACGTCCACCATCGGATAACCGGCCCGGACGCCGTTCTCCAGCGCCTCCTCCACACCCTTCTCGACCGCCGGGATGTATTCGGAGGGGATCGCGCCACCCTTGATCTTGTTGATGAACTCGAAGCCTTCGCCGGGAGCCGGCTCCAGATCGATGTAGACGACACCGAACTGGCCGGAGCCACCGGTCTGGCGCACGAACTTGCCTTCGATCTTCTCGGCCGTTCCACGCACCGTCTCGCGGTAGGAGACCTGGGGTCGCCCCACGTTGGCTTCCACCCCGAACTCGCGCTTCATGCGATCGACGAGCACTTCGAGGTGCAGCTCGCCCATACCCGAGATCTCGGTCTGGCCGGTCTCTTCGTTGGTGCGGACCTGGAAGGTGGGATCCTCCTCTGCGAGGCGACCGAGGGCGACAGACATCTTCTCCTGATCGATCTTTGTCTTGGGCTCGACCGCCACCTTGATGACAGGCTCGGGGAAGGTGATGTTCTCCAGCTTGATCGGCGCATCGGGGGCGGCGAGGGTGTCACCGGTGATGACCTGCTTGATGCCGACTGCAGCGGCGATGTCGCCGGCGTAGACCTCGGAGACCTCCTCGCGCTCGTTGGCGTGCATCATCAGGATGCGCCCGATCCGCTCGGCGCGGCCGCTGTTGACGTTGAGCACTCGCGAGCCGGCTTCCAGTTTCCCGGAGTAGACGCGGAAGTAGGTGAGCTTGCCGACGTAGGGATCGGCCATGATCTTGAACGCGAGCGCCGCGAACGGCTCGGTGTCATCGGCGTGACGCTCGATCTGGGGCTCCTCGCCGTCGCCCTTGACCGGTTCTGCGCCGGTGACAGCCGGCACGTCCAGCGGGGAGGGAAGATAATCGACGACCGCGTCCAGCAAAGGCTGGACGCCCTTGTTCTTGAAGGAGGAGCCGCACAGGACCGGGGTCAGCTTGGTCGAGAGCGTCGCCTTGCGGATCGCGTGCTTCAGAGCCTCTTCAGAGATCTCCGCCTCTTCGAGAAGCAGCTCGAGCAGAGCATCGTCGTAGTGGGAGACCTCCTCCAGCAGGTGCTCGCGCGCGGCTGTGGCAGCTTCGGCGAGGGAGTCGGGAATCGCGACGATGTCCTGCTCGGTGCCGAGCTCGTCCTTGTAGACGATCGCCTTCATCCTGACGAGATCGACCACTCCCTCGAAGTCGCCCTCGGCGCCGATCGGAAGCTGGATCGGGACGGGGTGGGCGGCGAGCCTGTCGATCATCGTCTGCACGCCCTGTTCGAAGTCCGCGCCGATGCGGTCCATCTTGTTGATGTAGGCAATGCGGGGCACGTGGTACTTGTCGGCCTGACGCCAGACGGTCTCTGACTGGGGCTCGACTCCGGCGACCGAGTCGAACAGGGCGATCGCTCCGTCGAGCACGCGCAGCGAGCGCTCGACCTCGACGGTGAAGTCGACGTGGCCCGGGGTGTCGATGATGTTGATCCGGTGACCGTCCCACTCGGCTGTGGTGGCTGCCGAGGTGATCGTGATGCCGCGCTCCTGCTCCTGTTCCATCCAGTCCATCACGGCGGCGCCCTCGTGGACCTCGCCGATCTTGTAGGTGCGCCCGGTGTAGTAGAGGATGCGCTCGGTGGTGGTGGTCTTGCCCGCGTCGATGTGGGCCATGATCCCGATGTTGCGCGTCTTTTGAAGTGGGAACTTACGGGGCATTTCTCAGATCTCTGGTGGGCTGTTGGTGTGAGTGAGGTACGTGGGTGAAAAACGGCGGCTGAGGCGCGCGACCTGTGAAGCCAGGCGAGGGCTCCGAGCAGCCAGGCGACGGCTCAGAGCAAAAAAATGGGCCCCTCGGGCCCATGCGCTGCCGGTCGTCGGGCGGGTTCGCTTCGTTATCTGGTCAGGATCTCCATGTCGTATTCGCTTCGCGGTAGCAGGCTCAGCCAGCTGCGCCCACACGCTCGCGGACGCCGACTATAGCAGAGCAAATCGGTGATCCACACAGCCCGGGACGGTGCCAACCGCCCGTGGCGCGCTTGCTCTGATACGCCTCGGGCACAGCCTGGACACACCGAAATCTGGGCGGGTTGGGAGGCCCCGACGAGGGGGCTCAGGGACGTACCCGAAGAGAGGGATCAGAGACAAGCCCAACGAGAGGATCAGAAACAGGCTTCAGGGACGGGCTTCAGGGACGGGAGCCTGTGCCACAGCCGTCGGCCTGTGACTGATCCTCGAAAACGGCGCTCAGACGCTGGAGCACGCGGGTGGCCACGCGCAGCTCCTCGGTGTCGACGTCTCCAAGGACCTGCTCCCAGCGGGCCTGCCAGGCGGCGCGCTTGTCCTGGACCTTGCGCCTGCCCTGGGGAGTGAGCTTGGAGACCACCACCCGCCGGTCCTCCTGGGAGCGGGCGCGCTCGACGTGCCCGCTCTCGGCGAGGTGGTCGAGCATCTGGGTGACGGTCCCCGGGGTGAGCTGGGCGGCGCTGGCGAGCTCGCCGGCGGGCAGGGGGCCGCGTTCGAACAGCTCGATCAGCAACTCGAACTGGGCATGGCTGACCTCGGAGCCGAGCAGGTGGGTGTCCCGGCCGCGCAGGCGCCGCACGCCGCGGAACACGCGACGGAACGCCTTGCCGAGATCGGCGAGCTCCGTCTCCCATTCCGCGCGGGCAGCTCCGGTGAGAGGAGGAGTTGCGCGGACGGCCATCGGGTCTCTCGAGCCTCAGGCGCCAAGCGGCTCGACGGCGGACTCGGCTGCAGCCTCCGCGCGGGTGAGCTTGGCTCGGGGATTCTCCGCTCGGACGAGCACGACGCAGGGGATCAGCGACAGGGCGGCGATGCCGAGCGACCACCAGTAGGCGGTGTCGAAGGCGCTTGCTAGCTCAGCCGAGGAGTGGGCGTGGGCGCCGGCGCGCTGGAGCACGACCGCGAGCACTGCCGTGCCGATCGCGCCGCCCACCCGTTGCAGGACGTTCATCTGGGGTGTGGCGTCGGAGAGCTCGTCGCTTCGCAGCGAGGCGAAGGCGGCTGTCATGGTGGGCATGAAGGACAGGCCGATGCCCAGACCGCGCACGGCGAGCACCAGGGAGATCGCGAGGATCGACGTGTTGGCGCCGACGAAGCAGAGCGGAAGGGTGCTCAGGCAGAGGATCGACACGCCGACGATCGCCACACGACCTCCACCGTAGCGCTGGGTCAACCGGCCGTTGAATGGGGCCATCGCAAGCATCCCGAGCCCCTGGGGACCCACGAGCAGGCCCGTGACGATCACGCTCTCGCCGCGGACCTGCTGGTAGTAGAGGGGTACGAGGATCATCGCGCCGAACAGCGCAGCTCCCAGGCCGAAGGTGGTTATGGAGGCGGCCCCGAACACACGGTTGGCGTAGAGGCGGATGTCAAGTAGGGGACGCTCGACGCGAAGCGCGTGCCACACGAAGATCGTGGTCAGCACAAGCGACACCGCGATCGGCCAGACCACGGTTGGAGCGGTGAAGCTCGAGCGGGTGCCAATCTCGCTGAGGCCGTAGACGAACAGGGGCATGCTCGTGGCGAGCAGCACCAAGCCGAGAGTGTCAAGGCGACCGGCCTTGCCGAGGTCGACGTCGGGCAACATCCTGAGGCCGAGGATCACGGCGACGATCCCGATGGGGACGTTCACGTAGAAGATCCAGGACCAGTGCAGGCTCTCGAGGATGATCCCACCGATCACAGGGCCAAGGATCGGGGCGAGCATCGCGGGCATCACCACCACGCCCATCACCCTGCCCATCCGCCGCGGGCCTGCGACCTGGGCCATGATCATCTGGGCGACCGGCATGATCATGCCGCCGCCGATGCCCTGCAGCACACGGAAGGCCACCAGGGAGGTCGCCGAGGACGCCAGTCCGCAGAGCGTGGAGCCGATGGTGAACAGGACCAGCGAGACGAGATACACGCGCTTGGCCCCGAAGCGCCGCGCCGCCCAGCCGGTGACCGGGATGACCGCTGCGAGGGAGAGCAGATAGCCGGTGATCACCCACTGGATCTGGGAGAGGCTGCTGTGGAGGTCACGCCCAAGTGTGTCAAGCGCGACGTTGACGATCGTGGTGTCGAGGATCGACATGATCATGCCCAGGATCACGACGCCGGCGATACGCCAGACGTAGGGCTCGATGCGATCTGTGCTTGCGATCTCAGACATTCGGTACCGAAAGTTTAGGTACCGAATAGTTGCTTGTCAAATCATTTTTTGGAGATTGGGGCGTGCCCCTGATCCCAGGTGGCGGCGGCACGCCACGTGCGAGCCCAGGCTCAGCCGTCCCCAAGCTTCGCCGGGTGCCGAAAGCTCGTGCCCAAAGCTTCCGGTATGCCGAAGCTTCTCCCCGCGCGGCCCAGGGCTTCCTCACATCCCCAAGCTTCCCCGCGCGCCAAAGCTTTCCCCTGCGCAAGTTCCCCTCCGTCGAGCAGCGGGTGACCGATCCGCGATCGCCCTGCGATCGCCCTGCGAACGGCGCGAGGCGGCGAGGCGGCGAGGCGGCGAGGCGGCGAGGCGGCGAGGCGGCGAGGCGGCGAGGCGGCGAGGCGGCGAGGCGGCGAGGCCGGTCTACCAGCGGTAGTGGGCGAAGGCCTTGTTGGCCTGGGCCATGCGGTAGATGTCGTCCTTGCGCTTGTAGGCGCCGCCCTGCTGGGACTGGGCGTCCATCAGCTCGTGGGCAAGTCGCTGAGCCATGGTCTTCTCACGCCTGTTGCGAGCGAACTCGACAAGCCAGCGGACGGCAAGTGTGCGGGCACGGCGCGCGGGAACCTCTACGGGCACCTGATAGGTGGCGCCTCCGACGCGGCGGGAGCGTACCTCGAGCGCTGGGGTGAGCGCCTTGATCGACATCTCAAGCTGCTCGATTGGATCCTTGTCGGAGCGCTCGGCGAGCAGGGCGAGGGCGTCGTAGACGATCCGCTCGGCGGTCGACTTCTTGCCGTCGAGCATCACCTTGTTGATGATCTGCTGAACGAGCTTGGAACGATGTATTGGATCCGCTTCGAGCGGACGCACCTGGGCAGCTGCGCGGCGTGGCATTGCTTGGACTCCTGCCCGCTACTTCTTCTTCACGCCGTACTGGGAGCGGCCCTGTTTGCGATCGCTCACACCGGCGGCGTCCAGGGTGCCGCGCACGACCTTGTAGCGCACACCGGGAAGATCCTTGACGCGGCCACCACGGACCAGCACGACCGAGTGCTCCTGCAGGTTGTGGCCCTCGCCGGGAATGTAGGCGGTCACCTCGATCGAGCCGGCGATGCGCACACGCGCGACCTTCCGCAGGGCGGAGTTGGGCTTCTTCGGGGTGGTGGTGTACACGCGGGTGCACACACCGCGGCGCTGGGGGGCGGCGACCTTCTTCTTGCGTCCCTTGCCGGACTTCAGGCCTGGGGTTGCAAGCTTTTTCTTGGGCGCGATGCGTCCCTTGCGCACTAGTTGGGAAGTGGTGGGCATTCGGTCGGGGATCCTAGCAGCGTCCGGGCCAGGACGGCTGGAGCATCGAGGTGGCGGTCGGGAAAGCGGGCGAGCTCACGCGTTGGCGCGCAAACCGGCGGAGCGCACCGGCGCAGGCATCAGGGCCGCAGCCACCAGCACCAGCACGAAGGCAAGCGACTGAAAGACGATCCCGACGGCGCTGCCGGGCATCGGATCGCCGAACACGAGAATCCCACCGGCGACGCCGGCGATGTTGGCGGCAGTTCCGGTCACGGCGATCACGGGTACCGCATCGCCATCCTGCAACCCGCGGGCGGAGGCGTAGAAGGCGAGCACTGAGGCGAGCGCCGCCACCGCCAGCCATGGGCTGAGCAGCAGCGCCAGGGGGCCATGAGCACCGACGATGCCTGTGAGGGCCTTGATGGCGGTGTCTGACACGCCGAACAGGATTCCCGAGGCGGCCCCGAGCATCATCCCGTGATGCTCGACCGGACCTCCCATGCGGGGGCCCATGATCAATAGGCCGCCGAGGCCGAACAGGCCGGCCTCGAAAGAGATCATGGCGGGGTCGGAGAAGTGGGAGTGGGCGCCATGCATCGCCGGAAGCGTCAAGCCGAGCATCACGAGCCCGGCTGCGGTCAGCCACAGGCCGATCCACTGGCGGCGACCGACCTTGAAGCCGAACATGCGGTCGGCCATAACGGCGATCAGCACGACCCCGGCCGCCAAAGCCACCTGCACGACCGACATGGGGGCAAGCGCGAGCGCGGCCACGTGCAGGGCCCAGGAGGCCGCCGCGACCAGCATCCCGATTGCGAACCAACGTGAGGAGAACAGCATGCGGGCCGAGCTCAGGGGGTGGCGCACCTCGACCTTGCCCACCGAGTTGGCGCCCCGGTACTTGTAGAAGAAGCCGAGGTTGGCCACGAATGCGCAAGCGAGCGCTAGGAGTATGCCCAGATCGAGAGTCATAGCAGGGAGCCGCTGAACGGAGTCATCCATCGGCAGCTGTCGCTGGATGCTTTACTGCTCCGACGCGACTCGGGCAGATTACCGGTCGGAACCTCTGTGGCAGCTAAAGACGACCGATCAGGCCAAGGGATGGGCGCCGAGCATGGGCCACAGGGCAGCGCGGTGGGGGCCGAGCGTCCTCCGCTGCTGCTGGTCGATATCGACGGGGTGATCTCGCTGTTCGGGTTCGCGGTCGGGACCCAACCTGAGGGGTCGTTCCACTCGATCGATGGCATACCCCACTTCCTTTCGTCCATCGCAGCCGAGCACCTGCTCGCGCTGGGGTCCATTTTCGAGCTGGCTTGGGCGAGCGGATGGGAGGAGAAGGCCAATGAACACCTCCCCCACCTGCTGGGCCTGCCGGTCTTTCCATATCTGAGCTTCGAGCGGGGGGTGCGCGGGACCCGACACTCGAACGCCCACTGGAAGCTCGACTCGATCGAGGCGTATGCGGGCCGGCGGCCGACGGCCTGGATCGACGACTCTTTCAACGACGCGTGCCACGAGTGGGCGGCCAAGCGCGAAGCCCCCACCCTGCTCGTGCAGACGGCACCCGCGAGCGGTCTCATGCAGCGGGAGGCGCGGATTCTGGAGCGGTGGGCGCAGGAGCTTGCCCTGGCGTAGGAGCCTGGGCAGGCGCAGGAGCCGCGGGCACGGTGAAGGACACCGCGCCGCCGATCAGCAGCTGGTCCGATACGGCGACTGGCAGGTTCGAGCCGCCGGTGGAGACGGCCCGCAGCGCCGTTTCGTTCGCGGAACTGGGCGCGATGGCGACGGGTAGCGACCAGCGACCGTCGGGGCCGGTGACTGCCCGGGCCAGGACGAGCTCTGTCACGGATTCCCCTCTGTGGCTGAGGACTCGCTGGCGGATCTCGACGGGCGCGCCGACGATCGGCGTGCCGTCGAGGAAGCGCAGGCTTCCCGCCAGCGCGGTCGATGGGCCGGCAGCCGATTCGGCGGTCTGCGACAGCAGCGTGGCGCGGGCTGGGCGTCCGGCGAGTCGGAGCGCTCCCCGGCGCAGCGAGGACAGCTCCCCGTAGAGCGCATCGCCGGGGCAGTCGGTCGAGTCGGCGTCGCGGTGACCGGCCACCCGGGGAAGAGACACCGGCGTGTTGGCTGGGAAGCGGCTGTAGACGGCCCCACCGGGAGTGACCCGCACGGTGACCCGGCCTTCCACGGGAGCGCCGTGCAGTGAGAGCTTCCAGGCAAGCAGGCGCTCGAGCGCGGCGAGCGCCGCGGGGGAGATTCGCTGGGCACTGTAGGTCCCGAGTATCGCGACGCCGGTCGAGTAGGCGTTGTAGCCGCCCGCGTGAGCACCGATGACCGGCTCGCTGATCCCGCCTGCACGCGCCTCGAAGGTGCGCCCGAAACGGTCGATCACGAAGTTGTAGCCGATGTCATTCCAGCCGTGGGTGTAGCGGTGGAAGACGAAGATCGATCGCAGCATCGCCGGCACCTCCGCGGCGCTGTAGCCGTCGGGGTTCTCGGTGTGGTGCACGAAGGCCAGCTCCACGTTCCC
>DATHPT010000307.1:0-34397 GCA_035483615.1 Solirubrobacteraceae bacterium
TCCGCCGTAGCGCGCCACCCGATCGAAGGCCCGAAACTCCCCCATCAGCGCCTGGGCGACCTGGCGCAGGATCGAATCGCCCGCCTGGTGGCCGTAACGGTCGTTGACGAGCTTGAAATCGTCGAGGTCCATGATCACGCAGGAAAGCTGTCCCTGAGAGCGCTGGGCACGACCGATCTCCTCGTGCAGACGGCGGCGCATGGCCCGGTGGTTGAGACAGCCGGCTACCGAGTCCGTGCCTGCCTCCGCGCGGGCGGACACGAGCGCGAGCACTGTGGCGGCCTGGTCGACGAGCGTGGAGGCCTCTTCGATCGCGCGCTCGTCGTAGGGATCGGCCTCACGTCGCACAAGCACCACGACCGCCACGACCTGGCCGCCACGAGAGAGCGGCGTGAGCAGCGCACAACCGGACGAGCCACCTGAGGGCGGAGCGGTGAGCAGCAGACGCGGGACGCTGGCGGTGAGCTCGCGGGGGCCTACCGCCAGAAAGCTGCGCCCGGTGCTCGCCACCCAGCTCACCCCAGGCGGGCGCTCCTCGTGGGGTTGCAGGTAGCTGAGCCGCCCGTCGCCGTCGAGCACATAGACAACCACCGGCTCATCCGCGCCGGGGGCTCCCAGATGGTGGATGTGGACCTCGTCGGCCCCCATCACCGCGATCAGCTCGCGTGCGAGCGCACCGAAGATCGACTCATTGTCCTCAGCGGTATCCGCCAGCAGGGTGAGCCTGCGCACACCCGCCAGCACAGGCGCAAGGTCGAGGTCGTGCTCGCTGCCATTGACAGAGGCGATGCCCATCATCTGCTCAATCTAGCGAGCTGGGGCGACGATTCGCGGGCAGCCAAGACACCCGACGAACCGCCGCCCCCAGCCCTATTTGAAGACGACCGAGCTGTTGGCGCTCGAGCTCGCGCCTTTCGCCTTCGGTATGAAGCCGATGCGGACCCTCACCGCCAGCGGGCTACGCGCATCGAGCGCGTTCACCCCTGCGCCCGAGAGCGGCACCTGCAACGTCACCTTCCCGGCTTTGCCCGGACGCTTGTAGACGGTTTTCAGGTTTTTCCCGCTTCCGCTCACCCGTCCCGCCGCCGGGACCCTGACGGTGATCAGCGCCTTGTGGCCACTGACCCGCTGGGAGAGAACCGTGACCGGGCAACCGGAGACGGAGATCGCAGTGTTCTGCTTGATCACCTTGCCGTTCTGAGCGGTGATCGTGGTGGGCATTATCAGCGACTGCTTGCAGAGGCTGCCAACCGCTGTGACCGCCGAGTTTTTACCTACCGGCAGGTTGGTTTCGAAGCTGGTGACCGGCACATCGGGCACCGCCGCGAAGTTGGAGGTCGTCACACCTTTCTGGATGTTCGTGTTGCCGACCATGATCACCGTCACGCCATTGCCGCTCAACACGAGGTCGAGATCGGGGAATTTCGCTCCACCGTGGGAGACGAAGTAGGCGGGCCCGGTGAGCTTGTTCGGAAGCACAGGGGTGACAACGGTCGCTCCACCCACACGCGAGCTGGTCGGGCAGGAGTAGGGGTTCGCGTTGAACACCTTTTCAAGACATGCTTTGTTCAATGTGCTCAGCCGCGACGGGAGCTGCTTGGGCACGGTGACGAGCACCGACTTGATGTTCGCCTGGGCGCCAGTCGGGTAGCCCACCTTCACATTCAGCGCCGCGCCGTTCGCCCGCGAGGTTTTCGCATTGGAGGTGGCAGTGAACTTCGGTTTGAACGCCAGCCCACTGCAGTTCGTCGCCTGGAACGGAGTGGATAGGTTTTGGGTCGTTCCAAAGGACGAAGTGAGCGTGGTGTTCGTCGCGAGGGCTCCACAGTTGGTGGGGTTCACCAGGAAGCCCTGTCTGTTGACCGCGACGCTCAGCGCTTTCATGCGCAGCGGGATGCCCTTGAAGATCGTGGGCACATCACCGGCCACCGTCACACGGGCGGTAATCGGATCGACTTCGATCCCGGTGCGCACGACGTCGTTGCCGAGGCTGAACGGGCCCACGGCGGCGTTGATGACCGTCGTCATGCCGTACGGGGCGTTGCCGGTGGGACCGGTCAGGTAAACGGGACCCGTGAACTGGATCGGCGCGGGGCCCGAGCCGACCGTGGCCGTCGCCGTGCCGATCTGGCTTGCCGGGGAGCAGGTCCCCAGCGAGGCCTGCGGTTCGGGACACAGCGGCACCGCCGGAATCTTCCCGACGAGGCCCGGGGGCAGCGTGGCGCTCACCCTCGAGAGGTACTGCTGCCCATCCACGCGCGCCAGGTTGAACGTGAAGTTCGTGTTGGCGCCACCGGTGGTCGGCACCGACGCGGTGCTCTGGGTCAGCGTGAACGGCAGTGGAGCCGGACAGGCTCCACCGGCGCCGTTGCTGTCAACCGTGAACGGCGCCACCGAGGGAAACACGCTTGCCGGCGTGCCCGTGAAGGGCGAGAAGCTGACATTGGTCGTGGCTGGCCCGCAAGTGAGCGGGTTGGCGATCGGCGCTAGGGCACCGGACTTGAAGTGAAGGATCAGGTTGCTGAATGGCTGTTCTGGGTTTTCAGAGAAGGACGCCGTAACACGACCTGTCGTTTCGTTGGGCACGACATCGCCCTTGAGCCGCACCGAGATCCCGTATCGGGAAGACTCGGCGTCGATGTACATCGTGTACGGGGGACCTGTGATCGGGCCCGATTCCGGGCCGCCCAGATAGAGCTTCCCTTCGAGCGATCCCGCTGGCAACCCGGGAACGTCCAAGGTGACGGAGCCGATTTCAGACTTCGTCGGGCAGGCGGTCCCGGGCACAGTGCTGTGAATCCTGGCCTGGGCCGGCGTGCAGGCTTCCAAGCCCTGCGCCGCCGACGGATTTAGGGTCATGCCTTCGGGCAGCTCGACGCTTGCCGTCTTCAGCTGCGAGGAGTCGAGGCTTGCGGGGTTGGGATCGTGTGGAAGGGTCAGTTCGGTTGTGATGCCGTCTGGTTGATCGGACTGCTTGGTCGCCGGCGTGAGCGAGAACGTCGGCGCGAAAGGCGCCAGGAAGGGAGGCGGACCACTACAGTTTTCGGTGCCGATTGGGGTCGTGTACGCGCTCGTCGCCGTTGATCCTTCATAGGATTCGCCACGCCACCCCGTGGTGGTCTGCGGACCAGTGCCCGCGCAATTGCTGGGATTGCTCAGGAACCCGCCGACACCGATGTTGCCAAAGAAAGCGAGGCGCGATTCAAGCAGCCCGGGCGGGATGTTCTTGATTTCGAAGAGGTCGTGGTAGTCGCTGGCCCATTCGACATGCCCTTCGATGAAGGTGTGGACGAAAAGCCCGGCCCCAACCTGAAGGGCAACCCCGAAGTAGGAGGACAGGCCGTCGGGCTGGACGAGGTTGTAGACCTTTCCGGACAAAGGCACATCTGCGAATACACCTGCTGCGACTTCGAGCACCGTCGTGACTTTGTTTTCACCGATCACTGTGGTTTCAGCGCCGCTTTCAGCACATTTGGGTTCGGTGAAGATGTGCTTGACCGGTTCCACTTCTGTCCCGGTGAAATCCGCCACCGTGCACTTGGCGACGGCCTCTGGGTTCGTGCTGACGCCGGGGGCGACGTCGATGCGAAGACTCTTGAGATTCTCCTGCGGGACGAAGAGGCCTGGCTGCGCTTCGACGCGGTTGAGCTTGAAGTCTGTGATCCCAAACGGCGGATGCCCAGCTGCCTGACTGTAGCCTTCTTCTTCGGCCTTTTTCTTTTCTTCAGCCGGCGTCGGAGCCTTGTTGCAGGTGGCGACCTTGCAGTTCGCCGCGAAGAAGCTTTCCACTCCGAACGCGCCCTGAGCAGCCACCGGCGCCGACAGGCCCACAACCGCACATGCAACCGTCCCTAGAAGCCAAATGCGTGTCCTCAACGTCATCCCCGTCCTCCTCTAAAAGCGCCCCACGGCAGCGTTTGTGTAGCGACCGGTCTATGTAGCCAACTCCCATCTACCCGGATCGTTGCGGTCCCAGTCCTAAATAAACCGCAAGAATGCAGACGATGAGCTTCGGGACGCTTGCCCTGATCGGCCTCTGCGGCCTGGTGGGGCCGCTGCTCTCAGTAGCTGGACACGGTGCCGTGCCCGTCGTCGTGGGCGAGCTGCTGGCCGGGATTCTGCTCGGGCGCACCGGCATCCACGCGATCGATCCGAACAATCCGACGCTGTCCTTCCTCTCGGAAATCGGCTTTGCGATGCTGATGTTCGCCGCCGGCATGAGCCTGCCGCTGCGCGATCGCGGGATGCGCGAATCGCTCGGCAGGGGGGCCGTGACAGCTGGGATCGTCGCTGTGATCGCGATCGGCGCGGGGCTGCTCGTGGCCCAGATCGGGAATGTCGGGCATGCGGCCGTCTACGCCGTCCTGATCGCCTCAGGGTCGGCAGCGGTGGTCCTGCCGATCCTGCAGGAACGTGGTCTGACCGGACCCACCGTGCTCGCCGTGATGGCGCAGGTCACGGTCGCCGATGTCGGCGCGATGGTGACAGTTCCGCTGGTGCTCGCGCCCTCCCGAGCGGGACGGGTGGCCGTGGGGAGCCTGGTGGTGGCGGTCTGCGTGATCGCCGTGCTGATGGCTGCCCGGCGCCTGCGCCACCGTGCCGACGTGCAGAGGCTCAGAGAGCTCGGGCAGCGACGCGGTTGGGCTGTGGACCTGCGCCTCGCGCTGATCGTGCTGTTCGGGCTCGCGTGGCTCACCCAGCGCAGCGGGGCCAGCCTGTTGATCGCGGGGTTCGGAGCAGGGCTGGTGGTGGCTTCGATCGGAGGGCCAGAGCGCCTTTCAAACGAGGTGCTGGGCATCGCCGGAGGCTTCTTCATCCCCCTGTTCTTCGTGGTGCTCGGAGCTCGCCTGAATCTGCGCGGCCTGTTCTCCGACCCGTCCCTGATCGAGCTGGCGTGCGCGCTGGCGGCGCTCAACGTGATCGTCCATCTGCTTGCGGCGCGGGTCATGCGCCAGCCACGGTCCGCAGGGCTGGTGGCATCGGCCCAGCTGGGCGTGCCCTCTGCCCTGGTCGCTCTCGGGCTGCCCGAGCACGTGCTGGACGCCTCGCAGGCAGCGGCGATCATCGTGGCGGCGCTGCTCAGCATCGGGGCCTGCTCGATCGGCGCCGTGAGACTCGAGCACACGCGTATCAAGGCACCATGAGCTCCGTGGGGCGCACAGACGCGCTGTCAGTGCATTCCCGCAACAACTCCAGCGTCCGCTACCGAGGTGGGAGTCAGGCGAAGGGGGTAGGTTCATGACATGCACCACACCAATCAGACAGACGGGTGGGATCGCGGGAGCAGCACAGGCAATTCTTCGACGACTCCGTTCGACGGGGGCTATCTGACTGACGGCGAGGGACTGTTCCACATCGAGCGCACTCTCCTGAACGATCCCAGAGGCGAGCTGCTGGTCGAGCTGGAGGACTGCACAACGCTCGAGCTGATCGTGTGCTCGGCGCGCTCCGTTGCGGAGCTGGGGCTCCGTCCGGTGCAGCCGTACTCGCAGACAGCAAGCTGACGGCGCTGCGTCATAGGCTGCCGTAGATGAGGTGGCTGGTGGACGGCATGAACGTGATCGGGACAAGACCCGACGGGTGGTGGGAGGACCGTCACGCGGCGATGGTGAAGCTCGTCTATCTGCTGGAGCGCTGGGCCGCCTATGGCGGAGAGGATGTGACGGTCGTATTCGAGCAGCCGCCAAGACCCCCTATCCGCTCGACGGTGATCGTGGTCGCGCATGCGCCCCGACCGCGCCGCGACTCCGCCGATGATGAGATTGTGCGGCTGCTGAAGGCCGAGGCCGAGCCGGGACTGGTGCGAGTGGTGACCTCCGATCACTGGCTCTCAGACCGTGTGCACGCAGAGGGAGCAAGCGTCGAGCCCTCGGAGTGGTTTCGAGGACAGATCGAAGCGGCCTGAGCTCAGCGGCCTGAGCTCAGATGACCGGCGGCGGGGTGCCCTCGGCGCTGGCGCTGAGCGCCGGATCCCAGTCGCACACCAGACAGGCATGGTGAAAGGCCGAGCGAGCGAACTCGAGCGCGAACGCGTGCGGGTCGGCAGCCGCGCAGACGTCATCCCAGTCAAGGACGTACTCGCCGACCGCCGCCTCCCAGCGCGCTCCCGCGGGAGATAGAGACGCGGCGGCGAACCCGTCCGGCGCCGGGTGGGCATAGGCATAGAAGGCGGCCTTGCCATAGCGGGCGTCTCCGGGCCACCATCCCACGGCAACCTCCTGCGCGTCCATCGCGTTGCGCATGATGAAGTCCTTCGAGGGAGGCTCGGCCGGCAGACCAGAGAACAGGTTCACCGCGAGATCGAACGAGCCCCACCAGGCGTTGACTGGCGTCGAGCGGCCGCGATATGGCGCTCGAAACGCCGCCAGCACAAGCGCTGCGCGAGTCGCTGCGGCAAAGTAGGAGGCGACCTGGGTCGGGTCATAGTGCGCGTGCTCCTCGTCCTCGTCCAGCGGCACGCTCCAGGTGACCTCCTGTGGCGTCGGGTCGATCTCGACCGGGCCCGCGAGACGGCCGACGGCCTCGAGCAGCTGACGTGTCACCTGCCCGACCGGTCGGTCGGGCCCGAGCGCGGCGCCGAGCACCCGGCCATCGCTGTGCTCGATGACCACATGATGGGTGCGCAGATCGAGCACAACGACCAGCGCCCCCGAGCCATCGGGCGCGGGCAGTGGAAGCGTCTCCCAGCCTCGCGCGGTCAGACGTAGGGCCGCGTGCTGCAGTTGCGGCTCCGCTGGAGCAAGCGCCACGGCGAGCTTGCCGAGGACCTGAGTGTGAGCATGGAGAGTGTCACAGGTCGCACTCCACTCCGAGTAGGGAAGCGCAGGCCACTCGGAGGACATGGGTCTACGCTACACGGCGGCGTTGGGATCTTCAACGTTCCCCGAGGAAGCGGTGGGGTGTAATCCAGGGCGACCACCGGCCATATGGTTGATATGAGCAGCGACGAAGTGCAAGCGATAGCCCGCCTGTATGAGGCGCACGCAGCGGCGATCCACGCCTATGCGCTACGGCGCTCGGACCGTGACAGCGCAGATGAAGTCACCGCCCGGGTGTTCCTGGTTGCTTGGCGACGCCGGGCGAGCATTCCCGCGGATGCGCTGCCCTGGTTGTACGGAGTGGCGCGCAAGGTGCTCTCCGAGGAGCGTCGCGGAGCAAGCCGCCGGGGAGCGTTGAGCCGACGCCTCGGCGGCACGCCGGCTGGCGCCGCGGAGCAGCTTCCCGAGATAGCCGATACGGCCTTGACGGCGGCGCTTGCACAGCTTTCGAGCCTAGACCGCGAAGCATTGCTGCTGCGCTACTGGGAGGAGCTGTCCCCGGAGCAGGTCGCGCTGGCATTGGGCTGCTCGAAGGCGACGCTGGCCGTGCGCCTACATCGGGCAAGAGCCCGCCTTCGTAGAGCCCTTGCGGCAAAACCGGAGACCGAGCATGCCTGTGCAGCGGGAGCCAAGTCATGAGGAGCCTCGACCGTGAAATCGCTGCGCGCCTGCGCCAGGCAAAGCCACAGGTTGAGGCGACCCCACCCCCGTTTGCGACTGTCGCCACCTTGATCCAACGATCTGAGAGCGGACCACCACGAGCCATCCGAGGATCGCGACGGCAGCGCTTCGGTGTGCTGCTGGCGCTCGGCGCACTGACGCTCGCCGGCAGTGGATGGGGCGCCAGCCAGCTGCTGTCGGGCGCCCCGGTGTCACCGACGTTCGCATGGGTGAAGGCCAAGCCCACGGTCGCTCTCGGCGTGCCGTTGCCCTCGAGCCTGAAGGTGCTCGGCCTGCGAGCCGCCGACCCCGCGGGCGGTCCGCCGTGGGGTATGAGAATCATCCGCACCAGCCGTGGACAGGCATGTATCCAGGCCGGGCGCGTGGTCGATGGAAGGGTCGGCGCCCTGGGAACCGGCTACGCCTTCCACGCCGACGGGCGCTTCCACCCGTTCGCCCCCGGAGTTGGGGTCGGGCTCGAGTGCTCGCAGGTGGATGCCGGCGGCAACCTCTACCACGCCCGGGGGGCGATCACCGCGAGCGCCGACGGGCTGTCGCTTGCGGAAAACACTTTCGAGCGCGTGCACTGCGACCTGCCCGACCAGCACAACTGGGGTGTCCGCTGCCCCACCTCGCAACTGCGCTTGCTCGCCTTTGGAGCGCTCGGCCCCGATGCGACCAGGCTGAGCGTGAGCTTTCAGGGGCGCTCCTTCGATGTCCGGCCATATGGCCCCGAGGGCGCCTATCTACTCGCGTTCCCCGCCCCGAAGGGCACCAACGTCGGCCCCTATTTCGGCGCGCAGGCACCGCACAGGCCCACGTTGACCGTTCACTTCCGCGACGGGTCCAGCTGTCTCGTGCCGGAAGCGAACGACACGGACGAGTGCAAGCCCGAGGGCATCGACTTCTCGAATGGCCCCAAGCTCACGGCTGCTGAGCTCGCCACGCCGGTGCACGTCAGCTACACGAAGCGCCTGGCAGGCGGGGAGCCCCCACTGACGACCGACGGGCAGCACTCGGTCGTGGTCGATCCCACCACCAAGCCAGGGCCGGTGCTGATCGTCACATTCAGAGCCCGAGTCGGCACTCCCGCTCCGCTGAGCGCCTACGCCGCGGAAATCCATCGGCCTGTCATCGCCGGCTGTTTCGGCGGTAGCCGCCTCCTCAGCCAGGAACCCACCCACACGATCGCCAGTGGCCAGAGGGTACGGATCGTCATCCCACTCCAGGCCACCTGTCACGGACGCTATGCCGGTCGGGTGCTCTATTTCGCGATCGACCGTAGCCTCCAGCCCGGAAGCGAAGAGCGTCTGCTGGGAGGCATCTCCAGGCGCATGCTGGGACTGCCGCACAACAGAGGGCGCGATGAACAGGAACTGACGGTGGGCCGCTTCGCCATCGACCTGCCCGTAGACCACCGCTAGCCGGCCACGTCGACAGGCGCCGTGTCTCATCCTGAGGCGCCTCATCGTGGGCTGTCGACCTCGGCGCCGCGCAACGATGACCTGTGGGGCCTGTTAACTCACGGCATGGATCCGAAGATGCCTTCGACGCACCCAGCCGACTCCACGGTGACTCGGGGACGGCGGCGCGAGCGCTTGTGCGCGGAAGTCGCACGGCATCGTGCGCTCAGCAGGCCGGCCTCAGCTGTCGCGGCCTGCCTGCTTCTCGCTGTGTGCATCTGCATGTCCATGGGCGGCACCGAGGCAAGCGCAGCCGCCGCGCCCGTGGGGAAGACCGCTGAACTGCCCGGACTCCCGATCGCCGTCACCATCGACCCGCTCGATCCAGGACGGCCGGTGGCTCGGCGGTTTCTCGGCCTCTCCTTCGAGGCCGCGGCATTCGGGCAGCTGGCGGCGTATGCAGGTCATGGGAACTTGGTGGCGCTGTTGCGCTCTCTGGGCCCGGGAATGTTGCGCTTCGGCGGTGTCACCGCGGATGAAAACATCGCCTGGACCGACGCCGAGACCCCACGGCCGGCGTGGGCCTCCGGGGTGATCGACGCAGCCGAGATGCGGGCCATCGGCGTGCTCGCTCGCCGCAGCGGGTGGCAGGTGCTTCTCACCGTCGGACTGGCCCACTACGAACCGGCGATTGCTGCACGCGAGGTGGCGGCCGCTCACAGCGCGCTCGGGCCCTACCTCGCCGCGGTCGAGATCGGCAACGAGCCCAACGCCTATGGAAACCACGGCTTCAGGGGACTTCCCTGGATCGCCCAGGGCTACGAGGAACAGGTCAGCGACTACCGCGAAGCGATCGCAGCCCTGACTCCCAGCGTGCCGATCGCCGGTCCCGACGTCTCCGGCTCGGGCACCTTCAGCGAATGGGGCGAAGAGGAGGCGCTTGCCCAGACGCCCGCCCTGCTGACCGGCCACCACTATCCACTTGGATGCGCGCAGGTGCCCGCCCCGTCGATCGAAACGCTTCTGAGCGGCGCCATCCGCGGGCGGGCGGCGGAATCGTTGGCGACCTATATGGCGGTGTCCCAGGCGCGCGGCATCCCGTTGCGCATCGATGAGACCAACTCCGTCTCGTGCGGGGGAGTGGCGGGAATCAGCGACACGTTCGCATCGGCGCTGTGGGCGACTGGCTACATAACGCAGGCGATGGCTGTCGGGGCTGCAGGGATAAATCTGGAGGGCAACCCCACGAACTGCAACGGATACACGCCGCTGTGCGCACCCGATCCAACAGCGCTCGCGCTGGGCGCGCTGCGTGCTCAGCCCGAGTGGTACGCGCTGCTGCTGACCAGGTCACTAATCGGATCTCGCCCGCTGCCGACCACGATCTCAGCCGCCGGCTCACCCGACCTCGTGGCAGCCGCGTTCTCGGATTCCGACCACTCGCTGAAGGTGGTGCTCGCAAACGACGAACCGCCAGGCACGAGCCCGTTGACGCTGCGACTGGATTTGGGCGCGGGCCTTGGCACCGCGCACATCCTGCGTCTCACCGCCCCCAACCAGAGCGCGACTGAAGGTGTGCTGCTTGGTGGGCGATCGGTAGCAGCCAACGGCTCGTGGCGGGCGCCCGCTCAGTCGGAAAGCAGCGCCACCCATGCGGGTGTCCTGACGCTCGAGCTCGCGCCGAGCAGCGCGGCGCTCGTGACGGTGAGTCCGCGGCAGGTCAGGAAGCGACCGCGCCGGAGAAGCCATTCGCGGGCGACGTGGGTGGCCCGTTAGCGGAGGGAGTGTGTTTCTGGATGTAGATGCGCACAAGGTCAGTGATCTCGCGGGCAATCTCCTCTGGGGTCACATCTGGCGGCGGACGCAACACCAGACGGTGGGTAAGACCCTCGATCGCGCTGACCACGATACGGGCCGGCAAGCGAGTCTCGACAGGAGACGGACCCAGATCGGCGGCTAGCGCATTGGCTGTCAGGTCTACGAGCCGATCTTCCAGCCGATCGAGCTCTGCGCGGAGCGTCGAGGGCAGAGGAGTTTCCTCAAAGAGCGCGCGGTGAAGGCCCGGTGCAAGCGCGTGCATCGCGACCATCGCATCGACGATATCCGGGAGGACATCGTCCCAGCGGGCGCTCGAGCCCAGTCGTTGCAGATGCGGCTGGAGCATGGCCGTGCTGTCGGCGATGTGCTGGCGGGCGAGCGCGACGAGGATCGCGTCCTTGTTGGGGAAATACTGGTAGAGCGAGCCGATCGATACGCCCGCTCGCTCGGCGATGCGATTGGTCGTCGCGGCACCGTAGCCGTGGTGCTCGAAAACCTGAGCAGCCGCTTCGAGGACGGCTTGCACGGTCGCCTCCGAGCGCGACTGCTTGGGGAGCTTGCGAGGCTCAAGGCGCCGGCCGGAAATGCGAGTTGACGACATATGAGCAATTACTCACTATATGGTGCGTGGTGAGCGCGCGTCACATAGACCGTCTAGGCCAGGGCTAGCTGTCTGTCGCGATGCCCGTCCTCGCACTCGCCTTCCTCGCCGTGTACGGCCTGCTCGCCTTCGGGGTGCGCATGGTCGTCCAGATGCGCCGAACAGGCTCGACCGGCTTCACGGTCCTGCGCGGCGTCTCGGGGTCGATGCGACAAGCTGGTGAGCTGGTGTTCGCGATCGCAATCGCCCTCTGTCTCCTAGGAGGACCGGCGCTCCAGCTGGCAGGCGTGCTGGACTCGATAGGAGCGCTCGACGGTGGACCAGGCGGCATCGTCGGGATCGTGCTTGCCTCCCTGGGGATCGTGCTCACCGTGCTCGCTCAGTTCGCGATGGGCGACGCCTGGCGGATCGGCGTCGATCCGCGCGAGCAGACCGAACTCGTCACCGACGGCCCGTTTGCGACGGTGCGCAATCCGATCTTCACAGCGATGATCCCCGCCTTTACAGGCATTGCCCTGCTCGCGCCAAACGTCGTAACGCTCGCCGGAGCGATCCTCGCGATGGTGGCGCTCGAGCTGCAAACAAGACTCATCGAGGAGCCCTACCTCTGGGCGATCCACGGCGCGCAATACGCGGCATACGCCGCCCGAGTTGGTCGTTTCCTGCCGGGGATTGGTCGCCTGCGTCTCGAAGACAGTCAGCCCGCTGATGCATGAGCACCACCGTGCTCGCTGTCTCGCCTACTCCAAGCCATCAAAGTCAGTCAGACCGGTACGCAGGATCCCGATGACGATCCACCGACGTCGTGGCGGTTCGTAGTGCGTGAACAGCGCCGTCGCCTCGCCGTCAGGCGATCGCCACTGCGGGGAGTAGTCCTGCAGCCCAGGAGCGTCCCCGAGCAGCTTCGTTCGCACGCTTTCATGGTGTGTAGCGAATGAGATATTGAGCTGCGCCTTCTTCGCATGTGATGTAGAAGACCGCGTATCCGGCTGGGCTTGTGGCTATGGATTGTGGGTCGATTTCGCCCCCGTTGGCGAGTTCGCAGCCTTTGAGGTGTGGGGCGAGCGGGCGCGGGGGTCCGAAGCGATGGCCTGGCTGAGCGGTGACTGCGACTACTTCGTCGGTGCTCTGATCGTGGATGGCGGGGCGTCGGTAGACGATCACCGAGTTGCCGTGAGAGTCCGCAAAGGCTTGCGGATGACTCCCGAACCCGAGTGCCTGGGGTGCTCCAAACCGTCCGGATACGCTCCCGCGCCGGACATAGAGGTGGCCTTCTTCGGCGAAGTGGAAGGACTTTGCCCAGACAGCTATCAGGAAGTGGTGCCCGCCGGCTAGCGTCGCTTCGATTGCTTCGTTGACAAAGGAAATTTGGCGCGGACGTCCGAACGCGCCGCCCGCTCTGGCGCTCATCATCAACCTAGTGCGCGAGCAGCGAGAGCACGTCTGCGGGCGCGATGCTCCTTCTGGATAGTCCCAGAAGTACGCAAACACGGTGTCGCCCCCGGCCTGCGTTGCAAACCCGGCCGGCTCGCTCAGTCGAGGAATCCGCTGGACACGCTTCGACTCATGAAGGGCGCCCGCGTGTGACCCACTGACGCTGAGAAGTTTGTCTCCGTCCTCGAGCCAGCTGGCGACGGGGTCGCCGTTGGGCGCGAGGCTGAGATGGGTGAGGGATATCCGTCTGGGGGCCGTTGTCACCCGCGCGACATGTAGTGGTTCCGAGAAGCGGCCGAAAGCCGCCTCGAGCTGGGTTTCATTGAGCTCGGGAGGTTCACCGGGTCCGTTTTCGACCTCCTGGGGGCCTTCCCTGGTCCACAACGCCGTGATCGCCGAGGGCCCGACGACAATGGAGGGGACCTTGAACACCTGATGATCAGGTCCGGTCTTCGCGCTTTGCTTGGCTGAGAGCACCTGAGCTATCGGGGGTTGCTGGCCGAGCTGCCAGCTGGAAAGGGCGACACGTCCGCAGCATCCCGAGCCTTCGTGCTCTTTGTATTCGCGGCTGGGCACAACAGTGTCATCGCGGTACAACAGTCCGACCGCAACCCTCCCTCGCTGGCCGATCGCCACTGACTGCTTTGTCGAGGCAAAGTTGCCGGGGATCCCGATTTCAATCGGACCGCCGAGCCCTCCTGTTGCTTCCAGCGCATAGAAGAGCGCCCCCTTTTCGGCGCCATGCACACCGACGGCTTCACCGCGATCGTTCACCGCGAAGCGCCATTCGGTGTCTTGGCCTCCAGGCAAGCGTACGGGTGGCGAAAAGCTTCCCGCGAGAGCGGGGGCAGGCAGCATCGCCGCGAGGGTGCACAAAGGAACCGCCAACGCTGCTGGAATTAGAGTTCGCTTCGTCATCTGGCCCTTCAACACAGCTGATCTGGGAATGATTCGATCGGATCGCCGTCGTGTCGTCCTGGCTCAGATGCTCCAGCACTTGGGCAGGCTTCGGGTTTGACTCCATGAAACCGAAGTCGCGCGGTTCGGCGTTCGCAACCGCCGCCACACGCTTGCCTTCGTCTGCCTGTGAGCAGCCCGTTGGTGCTCACACCGCTCGCGGGCGTTCGCCGTCAGCTCGGCTGCCTCGCGACTCCTCGGCTGCCTCGCGACTCTTTGCCAGCTCGTTGTTCACTGCCTGGTGTGGGTGGGCCCGATGACTTCCCGAGGCTGGTGGCGCTGATCGCCTCGCTGGACCCATCGCAGGGCTCCTCCCGTACGGCCCGCGTGTTGTGGGCAATCCGGTGGAAGGTCGGGGCGCTGCTCGGTTGGGATGACCTAGACACAGGCCTCGGCTCTAGGGTGCCGACACTCCGCGACCGGCTGCCGGCGGATCTGCGCGACGCTCCCACGGCTCCCGGGTTCGATGCGCTCCCGTCGTTCGAACTCCCTCCACCTCCACAGGATCGGCGTCTGAGCTCGCGGCAAGCACAGACTTGTCGAGCGGACCAAGACTGAGGGATATGCCTCGCTCGAGCAGATCGCTGAGTTTCTGCGAGCCGGTCAGCCCGCGGGGGTGCGGGATACGGCTTGACGGACGAACCAGCATTCAGCCAGCGGATAGAGATCTGTCATACAGTCGTTCGTATGATACGATCGTATGAATGAGTTCGGGAACCCAGACCAAGACAGCGCTACTGGAGGCCGCCAAGCAGCTTGTGGGCGAGCGCGGTTATGCGGGTGTCAGCGTGCGCGAGCTGACATCGGTCTCGGGTGCGAACTTGGGGGCCGTCAACTACCACTTCGGCTCTCGCGAGAAACTGCTCAACCAGGCGATCTTGGAGTTCTTCTTGGAATGGGGAGCACGAGTCGGGCAGCAGGGCCCAGCTGACCCAGAGGCAGAGCCTTTGGGTCAGCTGGCTGCGCGTGCACGCCCCATGGTGGAAGGCATCGCCGACGCTCAGCCCGCCTTTGTGGTGTTTCTCGAGGCGCTACTGCAGGGCAGACGCTCGCCCGAATTGCATCGTCAGCTCGTCGAGCACTACGCAGAGCAGCGCCGAAGGGCCGTTGAGGCGATGGACATCACCGAAAGAGGCAGCGCATTGCCGGCGCGCACGCGTGAAGTCGTCGCCTCTTACATGCTTGCGGTGGTTGACGGATTGCAGTTGCAGGCACTGCTCGATCCTGAAGCGATTCCGACAGGCGATGAGCTGGCGACGCTATACGAAAGCCTCGCCGCATCCGCGAGAGCCACGGCCGGGTCGACTGGCGCTACCGACCCTGAGAGTGAGACAAAGTGAGACTTTGGCACGCGCCGGCGACCCTTATAACGGTTGTATTGATCCTCGCCGTCCTGGGGAGCGCCTCCGCTCAAGCAGCTACTTCGGCGAGCATCGCACCGTCGCTGCATCCCAATCGGCTCGGTGCGAGGAGCGCGCTCACAGTCACCATTGGCTACCGAGGTGAAGAGCTCAGCGAGCCCTCCCCTGTGACCAAGGCCGTCGTGCGGTTGCCCGCAGGGATGAGCCTCGACGTTCCGAGTCTGCGCAGTTGCACGGCCGCGCGCCTGCTGGCTCACGGTGCAAGCAGCTGCCCGCCGCGATCACAGCTCGGCCGCGGACATGCGCTCGTGGAGACATACGCCGGCTCACAGCCGGTCACGGAGAACGTCGCACTCCAAGTGTTCTTGGGGCCACCCGACAACCTCACCCCAACATTCGACATCCTCGCGCAGGGCTCCAGTCCCGTGCAGGAGCTACTGGTGTTTGGCGGCTCGGCTCGGCCCGATGTAGCTCCCTACGGTGAACGGCTCGTGATCTCCATACCCCCGGTGCCCTCACTGCCGATGGAGCCCGATGTGTCGCTTATGAGCCTCACGCTGACGATCGGCCACAGCACCAAGAGCTCGCACAACCTCGCCGGCATTCGGGCGCCCCGGAGTTGCCCGACAGGAGGATTCCCATTTGCAGCCGAATTCACCTATCTAGAAGGCGCCCGCGGCAGCGCCTCAGCAAAGATCCCATGTCCGAGATAAACGGTCGTCGACGCGGGCGAGCCAAAGCGGTCGGCGCCCGGCCGCCGAAGTCGATGCTCGGCGCCATCCTGACGGTAGGAGCGCTCTCCCTCACGGCGTCCCCGGCCCTGGGAGCCCCCCTCGCCAATGGCTCTGAGCCTGCGCCAGCGGCTCAATTGGCGAGGATGACCTCACTCAACGAGACGGGTCACCTGCACCTGACGAGCAGACACAACTTCACACTGAACGAGCAAGGCTCAGCGTCTGGCACTGTGACAGGCACGATCTATGTTCACCTGACTGCGGTCTCCAGTAGCCGTGTGACAGCCGAAGTCAACATTTATGTACACGGCGGCTCTATATCGGGCAGAGGCGGAGGGAGCTACCACAGGGGGGCCAAGACGGCGAACTTCTCCGGCTCGATCTCGATCGGACATGGCACGGGCAGTTACGCAGGAGTACACGGCTCCGGGCTGAGCTTCAACGGCACGATCGCCGAATCGGAGAACGACGCGATCGTCGTGCACGTCAGCGGCAGGGTTTCAAGCTAACTCCTCAGGGAGCCGGCTCACGCAAACCGGGAGACAAGGTGCTCGAGCTACAAGATCTCGCCAAGCACTACCCAGCGATCGGTAGCGAGCCGACGAGAGCCGTGGACGGCGTGTCCCTGACGGTGCCGGCGGGCGAAGTGGTCGCCTTGTACGGTCCAAGCGGCTCAGGGAAGACCACGCTCTTGCTGATGGTGGCGATGCTGCTCGCGCCCTCGGCCGGCAAGGTCCTGATCGGCAAGCGCGACATATCGACGCTCTCCGAGCGCGAAGCCGCGCAGTTCAGGCTCTCCGAGCTGGGCTTCATCCGCCAGAGCTTCGACCTGCTGCCGGGCGTAAGCGCGCTCGACAACGCAACGCTGAAGCTGCTTGCAAGCAGGCGCTGGCGCGACGCGAGGCGGGATGTCACCCCGCTGCTCGAACGCCTCGGTTTGGGTGAGCGTCTGGGACATCGCGCCGAGACACTCTCGATGGGCGAGCGCCAGCGCGTCATGATCGCGCGTGCGCTCTCCACACAGCCACGTCTGTTGCTTGCCGACGAGCCGACGGGAAGCCTTGACAGCCAGCGCAGCCGCGAAGTGCTCGCTCTACTACGAGAGCTTTGCCGCGAGCGTGGCGTGGCGGCGGTGATTGTCAGCCACGACCCGATGGCGGCCGCCTATGCCGACCGTGCGCTGGCACTGCGAGACGGGAAGCTCTCGGCCCACATGAGCGAAGGGCATGAGGGCGTGGCCGACGAGCTGTCCGGGCTGAGAGGTCTCACGAGCTCCGCCAATGCCAGCAAGCCATGAGACTCCTGAACATAGTTCACCTCTACCGCGTGCGCCTGCGCTCACGCTGGGGGCAGGAATGCTTGGCGGTCGTGGGTCTTGCCGCAGGGATCGCCTTGCTGTTCGCCTCGCAGGTCTCGAGCTCCAGCCTGCAGAGCTCGGTGGCTCGACTCTCCCGCGGGATCGCCGGCAAGGCCACGCTGCAACTGGTCGCACGCGGTCCCCAAGGCTATGACGAGCACATGCTCGCCCGGGTGCGCGCGATTCCCGGCGTACGCGTTGCGGCGCCTGTGCTCGAAACCGGTGCACAGGCCGGCGGACCAAAGGGAAACCGGTCGGTCGAGTTGATCGGAGCCGATGCGAGCCTCTCCGAACTCGGCGGCAAGCTCGTACACGGCACGGCGCTTAGGCCATTCGGGAACATCGGCGCCGTCGTGCTGCCGGCCCCGTTGGCCAAGGCGATCGGTGTGAGTGGATTCGGCCAAGAAGTGACCTTCCAACTTGCCGGACACACGACTGAGGCACCCTTGTATGCGCGGCTGCACGAACGTCAGATAGGACCGCTGGCTTCAAGCGCGGTAGCGATCGTGCCGCTGCGTTTCGCCCAGGAAATGACAGGCTTGGAGGGCCGCTTGAGCCGTATCCTCGTCGACCCCGCTCCAGGCGCGCAAGCCCACGTAAGACAGATGCTCAGGGCGCTGGCAGGGGGCCGCCTGAATGTGGAGGCGATCGACCACGAAGAAAAGCTGTTTGCGGCGGCGGCAAAGGCAAACAACCAGTCGAGCGCCCTGTTCTCGGCGATCAGCGCACTTGTGGGCTTCCTCTTTGCCTTCAATGCAATGCTGCTCACGGTCCCCCAGCGCAGGGCACTGGCTGTCGACCTCCGCCGCGACGGCCATAGCGCCCGAACCGTTATCGGCGTGATGCTGTTTGACGGGATCGCTTTGGGCTTGGTCTCCTGCGCTCTCGGGTTGGCGCTCGGAGACGAGCTCTCGATCCACGTGCTGCACTCCAATCCCGCGTTTCTCTCGCTCGCCTTCGCTGTCGGCTCCGAGCGTAGCGTCAGCTGGCAGGACGTTGCCCTCGCCTGCGGCGGTGGGATGATCGCTGCGGTCGTGGCGGTGCTGAGCCCGCTGCACGATGTCCTCGCGCGCGATCCGCTCGTAGCGATGGGTCAGAGGAAGGGTCCAAGCAACGTCCTGGCAGGGAGCCCACCTGCTCGAGCAGCGCTCGCCGGGCTGGCGTGCCTGGCCGGCGCCAGCGCGATTCTGCTGGCCGATCCTGACGCGGCGATCCCAGGAATGATTCTGCTCGTGGCGGCGCTACTGCTCGTGCTGCCGCTTGCGCTCAACTTCGCGCTCACGTTCGTCAACAGGCTTGCGCGCCTATTCACGAGCGCGGTCCCCCATGTTGCCACCATGGAGCTGAGCGCCGCCGGCGCCAGGGCCCTCGCGATTACTGCAACGGGCGCAGTCGCGATCTTTGGCAGCGTCGCGATCCAGGGCGCCCACGGCGACCTGCTGAGCGGCCTGGAAGAGGCAACGCACGAAATGAACGCCTCCGCCGATGTGTGGATCTCGCCCGCGGGCTCCTATGACCTGCTCGACACGAGTCCGTTCGCGCCAAGACAGGAAGCCACGCTCGAACGGATTGCGGGAATACGAGCCGTCCGCACCTACCGCAGCGGACTCCTGGACATCGGCCGGCGCCGAGCGCTCGTGATCGCGCCCCCACGCCAGGCCAGCCCCCTGCTGCCCGCCAACCAGCTCCTGCAAGGCGACCCGCGGCAGGCGGAAGAACGCGTACGCGCCGGTGGATGGGTAGTGCTCTCAGAAGCGATCGCCACCGAAGAGCATCTGCAGGTAGGGCAAGCATTCCTATTGCCAGCGCCCGTCCCGCACGTCTTTCATGTCGCGGCCCTGTCCACCAACGTCGGCTGGACTCCCGGCGCGATCATCATGAACACCGGCGACTACGCACAAGCGTGGGGCACCAAGGATGCAAGCGCCTACAACATCCTGCTCGATAAGGGCGTCTCAGCCGGGCAAGGCGTCAAGGAGATCAAGCATGCGCTCGGACCGCACTCGGGTCTCCTCGTCCAGAGCGCAGCCGAGCACGCCTCTCGACAGATCGCGCTCAGCCGCCAAGCGCTCTCGCGTCTCACTCAGATCGCCGTATTGATACCGATCGTTGCGGTGCTCGCAATGGCTGCCGCCATGGGGGCCATGATCTGGCAGCGGCGTCCACGCCTTGCCAAGCTCAAGCTCGAGGGATTCCGTCGCGCCCAGCTGTGGCACACGATCCTGCTCGAGGGACTGCTGCTGCTCGGGGTAGGGTGCATAACCGGCGCGCTGTTTGGCCTCTACGGGCAACAGCTGGCTGATCGTGCACTCGCCGAGACGATCAACTTCCCGGTTCGCTACTCGATCACGGGAGGGGCGGCGCTCGAGAGCCTCGCCGTCGTCGTTGCCACAGCCCTGGCGATCATCGCTATCCCTGGCTACTTCGCTGCATCGGTGCCGGCAGCCCTGGCTTTGCAGGAGTAATCGGCCTGATGGCCCAAATGCGCAAGAACGCCCCGCAGTGGTGGGGGTTCTGAGTCACGCGCCCTGAGAGATTCGAACTCCCGACCTTCGGTTCCGTAGACCGAAGATCGATCTTGCCAATCTCTAGACATAGAGGGGCAGAACAGGCGATTCGGCTCGCTGAGGTCATGGCTATATCACGATTAAGTCGAGGATTTGGCTGCTTTCACAGTTAGCGATCTCAGCCACGCCGGCCAGCTCAACCCAATGCGCACGCATCACACCGGTACCCCACAACCCCCACAGCCCATGACCTCAGCGAAGATCAGCAGTGGAGGACGCCTTAACTCTCGATGCAAGTTCGTCCTCGCTTCCTATCTCGCTGACAGGAGGGCATAGCCAGCAACAAGTGCAAGACCGGCGAGCAATGCGTATAGAGCAGGGATCACTATGTCGCGTCCGAACTCGACCCCAGATGCCCGCGAGCGCGGCCAGTGGTAGGCACACAACACCAGGAGCGCTCCCAACCACAAAGAGGCGTAGCCCAGCGGCAAATGCCACCACACCAGCATCACCATCATCACGATGTCCGATCCGCTCGGGCCATCCAATGATGCTGACTCACGCTTTGCCTATCGAAAAGACCGCACGGGCCCTAGTTTTCGTGCGGCTATTCCGTTTGCGGCTATCTGCAAACTCGGTGCTTCATACCTGGGAGATCAATTTGGCCGCTCGCATCACACCCGGCCCGATCTCCTTGAGCAGCTGCTTGGCAGTGTATGCACCGGATGGCACGGTCACGTCGATGGCCATTGGGTACTCACCACTGGGCCATGAAAGGAGCATGGCGATTGAGCGCGCCCCCATCACAAACTCTTCGTCGCTGAGGATCGGCGCGCGCAGGTTCATGCCGCTGAGCTCGTCGAGGAGCTTGTCATGCGTCGTGATCGACCGCGGACCCTCCGGCACGAAATGGATCGCTGCGACACGCTCACGACGCTCGGCCTCTGACAGTCCGGCAAGCATCGCCTTCCCTAGCGCCGTGCAGTAGGCCGGGATGTGTGCGCCTACGCGCAGTTCTCGGTCGATCATGTGCTGGCCGCGTCGATGGCCAAAGAGGCGATGAACGTAGACGGCGCGTGTTCCATCAAGCGCGCCCATGCTGACGGTGTAGCCCGTCCAGTCGCGCAGCTCTTCGAGCACGGCCCGCGCCGGTAGTGAGCGGCGAATCCCGTGGATCACCGCAGCGCCGGGAGCAGCCGCGCCGGCTGCAAGCCGGTACTTGCGTTTCGGGTCTTGCTCTAGAAAGCCAAGCTGAAGGAGCGTGCTCACGTAACGGTGGGTGGTAGGACGGCTGAGACCCGTGAGGTCAGCCATCTCTGCAACCCCGAGAGATTGACGCTTCTCAGAGAACATCTGCAAGAACGCGATACCGCTTTGCAGTGAATAGGACAGTCGCTTTGAGTGAGCCCCTATCGTGCCTTGCGACTGACCATTGTCGCCCTGCGTCGGGCTCACGCCGCCATGTCCAGCGTGCCACCTTCGCCTTGTCGAGCAGACATAGACTCGGACTCGCCAGCCAGCCGATAGCTCCCCTCGGGACCCTCCGTTAGATAGCCAATATCTGAGAGCCTGACGAGACACCGTTGCGCTACCCAGCTCGGAAAGTCCGCCATACGTTCGCTGTCGATTCGGTTGAGCGCGCGCGGCCCATCGTCAAACTGTGCTTGCATAGCGAGACAGTCTTGGAGCGATGATCGCTCGTGCTCACTGCTGTCGGTCGTCATAGACCGAATCGTGAAGCTAATACGAACCTTTGGAAAGACCGTAATAGACCTAGTTCCAACGCGGCTAGTCCTAATGCGGCTACCTAGCCAAGGACGGCACCGAAGCCCGTGCCGGGACTGTCAGCGTGCGAGGCGGCGAGCGCGGAGGAGGAGCATGGCGGGCTTGACGAGGACGCCGGTTGCAGCGAGGATGCGTTCGGTGGCCGGACGGGCAAAGGCTGTCCACGCCTGCTCATCGGAGAGATACAGGGCCACCATGCCCGCGAGGATCAGGCGGTGATGCGGCGCCACCTCGAGCGCGCGCTTCACAGTCTCGCTCGCAAGAAGCTCAAGGCGTTCGCTCATCTCATCTTGAGAGGCGTAGTGATCCAGCAGGTTTGGTTGTTGGGTTTCGCGGTCTTCGTCCCGGTCGATGAGACTGTCTAGCAATATGTGTAGTGCCTCGGCCCACGGCCAGTAGAGAGCATCAATCGCCGTGACTTCACGGGACGTAAGACTCGGGTCGACAGCCGCCGCAACGTGGGCGAAGATGGCGAGTGAGGAACCACACGCGGCTCCGATCTCCCACCACTTCAACTCGTTGCCAGCTACTTGCTCGCTAGCCCAGCAAGCAAGGTCGGGATAGTCGGCGGCAGTGGCGAGATTGATATCACTTTGGTAGAAAACGACCCGCCAAGCGTGTCGCAAAACGACCTCGGAAACAGTGGGATAGGACGGCAGCTCGCGGACGCCAGCTCGACAGGTATCGGTGAGTTTGGTGAGATAGCCGCCGTCTTCGCGCTGAGCATGATGTTGGTAATAGTCATGATGTGGAAGATCGGGCTGAAGCGCTGCAACGAACGCGCTGTGCAACTGGCGAGAATTGGCAGCCGGTACATCAGTCGGTTGCTCCATCAGCGTGTCGACATAGTCAAAAACACCTTGAAGGTCTACAAGCAGGCGAGTGACCTCCGCACGTCGTTTTCGAGGCGAAAACGTCGCAAACGCAGCGGCGCCCTCAAGGCTTGCCCGCTTACGTCGCTGAGCGTCGAGTGCCAGACTGCGCAAAACAGGGTCGGGAATATCCCCGGCGCATCGGCGCAAACGGCGAATCTCGCCTTGTACGACGGGGAATACCCCGATCCAGTAGCGACGAGCCGCTGAGGCGAAAGCCATCGCTGTGCACAGGACTGGCGGACTCACATGAGACAGCCTTACGTGCGAGGCACGGCAAGTGCATGACGCTCGTACTCATTCCTGAAAGCTCAGTTCTGGAGGAACACCCGCAGCCGAGTAGCCGGGAATCGCGACAACAGCAAGCGATACGCCGACGACGATCAACAGGGTGAGCACGATCTGGACGGCGCCGATGCTAAACGGCGCCGGAAAGCTGGTGCTGGCACGCAGGTAGTAGTCCGCGAGAGCGTGTCCGTAGAGACCCAGCACTGCACCATCCAGACAGCCGATCCCAAGCACCACGGCGCTCTCAATAAGAACACCGCGCCATAGCTGCGGACGGTCAAAGCCTTGCGCCTTGAGCGAGGCTAGTCGACCCCGCCGCTGATAGATCGTTGTCGAGAGCGCCGCCGCCAATGCGAGCGTCGAGATCAGCAAGAGCAACTTCGAGATGTCGTTGAGGATGCTCAGACCTTGGCGAGCTATACCCTCGACCTCGGCGATACGTTCCCCGGAGGTTTGGACCCGCAGACCGGTTGTAGCCCCGAGTGCTTGGCGTATGGAGCGCACACCGCTTTGCGAAGCAACCCCGCGCTTCAAATCAACGGCAAGCGTCGTGGGATTCGTACTCTGCCAATAGCGGCTGTAATCGTTGGTGTTGAGCGTGATCGTACCCGGTGGCCATCCAATGTTTGTCGTGATCGCCGCAACTTTGAAACGGGAGGAGCCAGATGGTGCGGGCAGGGTAAACAAGCTACCGATGCTCAGATGGTGTTCCGATGCAAACCCGCTTGAAACGGTCGCCCAGCCGTTCTGCGCCATGAGCGCGCGAGCGTGAACAAGATTGCCCTGCGCCAGTTGGCTTGGGAGAATCACGGAGCCGCTATCCGGCGGGGCTGCCCTTATCCAGAGGCGTTGACTACCTACGTCAAGAAATGAACCCTGCCGGGTGCTGACCGACGCAACGTTCGGAACACGCATAATCGCCGCAGATGCACCCTGCCTTCCAAAGCTGTCGGTGTCATGGATGTTTTCGTTTGGTGTAACCCATACTGCGGCGGTACTCCACTCCTGCGATATACCTTGGTCGAGCCCACGGATCAGATCGGTTCGCGCGCCGCCGACAGCCATCGATCCGTAAATGGCTAGGGCCGTAATACTTGCCAGGGCCACAGAGCGCGTGGCAGTTGCCTTCAGTTCAATTGTGGCCATTGCCAACATTTTCCCGTGGTGGTAGCGGGCTATGTAACCGAGCACCTGCGTTGCCGTACGGAAAAGAATCGGCATAAAGCAGGGCGCGGCAAGCCCGAGCGCAACTCCACTTAGGATCGTTAGTCCTGAGTTGAGCAGGACCATAAGCGTCGCAACAGCCACGATCGCCAAGCCAAGTAGAGCGGCGTTGCGCATGATGTCACGGCCAATGCTTTGGCCCGGCTCGCCGGGCTCACGAAACACTGCATCAACCTCTCGGTTCTCACGCAAGTCTAGGATCGGAGACATGGATGCAAATAGCGCCGCAAGCACTCCGCACGCGAAGGCAATCAAGACAGCAGCAATGTGGATTTGCTGATGTCCGGTGATCGGGAAGGTGGTTGCTAGGTAACTCGGAACTTCGTCAAAAACGGTGCGCGCCAAAATGTCACCAAGCACTACGCCCACAATCGATGCACCCACGCCCAACGCCAGCGCTTGAGAGGCAAGCACGACAACGACCTGGCGAGAGTCATAGCCTTGTTCGCGCATATCAGCTACCTGGCGGCGGCGCTCAGGAACGGTCAACAGCATGGCATTAAGGGCAAGCAGGAATCCAACCATCAACGAAATCGCCGCAAAGAGACTGGTTGACTGGTTCGTGGGCTTGAGGGCGGTCTGCGCTAGTTCCAGTTCGTGATTTGCGGACTCAACGTTGAGTCGACCGGCGGCCAGCCGCCCCAACTCGGCTTCTACTTGTTTGCTCTCGCCCGGGTAGACTTTAACGAGCACTTGAGTGATGTGGCCTTGCTCGCCAGTGAGATTCTGTGCAGTTCCCAACAGTGCGACCACGATCCGGCTGGTGGCCAGCGGCCCGATAGCGCCAGCGTCGAGCACCGCTCGCACCTGCATGGTGTGGGAGACGCCATTCACCAATAGTGTGACTTGGCCTTCGGAGTGGGCGCCTACGATGCTCGCGACACCGGAAGGTAGACCGACACCGCCAGAGAGAAGCTGAGCGCCGGCACCGAGGTCTTTTGTTGCTGAGCTTTGCAGGCCGACGATACGCGGACTGACGCCGACCAACTGGCCGAGGACACGTCCGCCTGGGCCTTGGATAACCGCGCTCTCCCGCAGGACAGGCGCAGCGGCTTGGACGCCAGGCAGTTCGGCGACGCGCTGCGTGAGCCTTTGGTCGAAGCCGTGGGGAGAGCGTGCGACGAGCTGCAGAGACGCCGAACCATCGACGGCGTTGATCGCTTCGCGTGTGGAGCTTAGGATACTGCTGTTGGCAACGAGCACACCAAAAACAAGCGATACCCCGATGGCAATCCCGACTCCTGCCATAAGCTCAGGGCCTCGGTAATAGCGCCAGTGCTCACGGTAGATCGCGTAGAGCCCTGAGAGTCGAATCCCGTAGAAAGAGGGGTCGATCCAGAAATGCCGGGCAGGTCTCATCCAGGAATCGTGGCGTGAAGATCGAGATCCAACCCGTCCTTGAGCGTGCCGTCACGCAGGGTATGGACGCGGGTGACGAACGCGGTTGCCTGCGGATCGTGCGTAACAAGGATCGCCGGGATGTCCTGCTCGGCGCATATCTCGCTGAGCAATCCAAGAACTTCGCGGCTGCGCTTGGAGTCGAGGTTGCCGGTCGGCTCGTCTGCCAGCAACATATGCGGTTTGTTAGCCAGCGCGCGAGCGATGGCTACACGCTGGCGCTCGCCCATCGACATTTCGGCAGGCTTGCTCTCCAAACGACGGCCAAGCCCAAGACGTTCAAGCCACGGACGAGCCATATCGTGTGCGTCGCCCAGTCTCATATTGAGCGCCAGAAGCTTCACGGCGGCGTTGTCGAGTGCGCTTGCGCCCTGCATCAGATGGAAGGACTGGAAGATAATCCCGACCGTCTCACGACGGAAGCGCGCACTCTCGCGCTCCGTGAAACTCGCAAGCTCACGCCCGTCGAAGATGATCGACCCGGAGTCGGGCTGCTTGATCGTGGCAGCCAGCATCAACAGAGTGGACTTGCCCGAGCCGCTCGGCCCGTACAAAGCGACAAACTCGCCGGGCGCGACGCTCAGAGAAACACCGTCAACCGCGCTGACGGTCTCGTTGCCGCTGCCGTAGCGCTTGACGACCTCGCGTAGTTCAAGCGTGCTCACTACCCATCCTGGCTGGCGCCGGGAAAGTCGATCACCTTCCGCCTGGAAGCCGTGGAACTCAAGCGGCCGTCAGACAGGCTCATCATCGGCCTGCAGCCGCGCAGCGCCGAGACCTCTTCCGAGGCAATCAACAGAGCACACCCAACCTTCTCGGGCAGTGAGCGCAGCAGCTCGTAGAACGCTCGCGCATCGTCCGGCTTGCGGAATACAGCGGGCTCATCGACCAGCAGCAGACGGGGCTTGCGGATGATCGCGCGCGCAAGCTCTGCCAATAGGCGTTCGCTCAGGCCAAGCTCTGACGTGCCGCGATGCCCAAGATGTGACGCCCCCACCAGCTCAAGTGCGTGCAAAGCGCGATCCTCGGCGCTAACCATGTTCAAATCGCCGCTATAGAGCGGGATCGAGACGTACTCAAGAACAGACGCCGAGCGATTGGTCCGCCACTCGCCACGGGCAAACGCAATCCCGCCGTGACGACGAGCGTGTGCAGCCTCGTCATGGCCCATTTCAACAAGCTCAAGGGCGTCCCATAAGACGCTGCCCTCGTCGGGAGCCATTAGACCAGCGGCAATCTTCAACAGAGTGGTCTTGCCACCCCGGCGCGAGGCGAGCAGGCCGACCGTCTCACCGACCTCCACCTCAAACGAGACACGATCCAACACGGCGACTTCGCGTCCGCCGTCAGGAAAGTGCTTGCTTACCTGACGGAACGCCAGCAAGCTCATTGAGGCGACCGCCCACCGCGCTGTCCTTCGAGCTCTTTTCTTGCTTCCTCGATCCATTCCATCTCCGCCTTTAGGCGCTTGTCTACCGAGGAGCGTTGCAGGTTGATGATGGTCGCCAAGTAGGAGACACGAACCGTGTCGCTGGCCGCGTTCTCCTCGATTTCCACCAGAATCTCCTCGCGGCGTTCGGCCAGCGCGCGGAGCAAATCGGGAATGTCCTCCTCTGTTGAGAATCCCAACCGCACTTCCAGGTCGGTCCTCATAACCCCCGTGGTGAGCGGTGCCGCAAGCCACCCCTGCCGCGCCTCTTCGCCCCTCGCGGTCGGGTAGTAAACATCGCGGACATACGGAGGGCGCTCAAACTGATCCTTCTGAGAGCGCACCAAGCCTTCGCGCTCAAGCCGCTCAAGGTAGGGGTAGATATGTTTGGGATCGACCCGCCATGAGGCGCCCATGCGACGACTGGCACGACGCGCCACATCCCACCCGTGACCCGACTGCTCTATCAGGACCGCCAGCACGGCAGCACGAATCGGCGACTTACCGTCGAGCGCGGTCTCCTTACTTGTCCTCCGATCAGCCATAGGGTCGGTCCCTCGATCAGCCATAAAGTCCTATTCGACGAATCTTGAGATTCGGAATCCTACCGTAAGCTCCTAAGTTGGAGCAGTCCAAGAAGAGAGCTTCCGCTCCACCATAGGCCCCTCTGCACCTCACCTACCACCGCCAAGTCAACGGCAAGACGATCTCTTGCCATCCCCGCTCATTCGGCGCAAATCGATAGGCCCAGCCGCCTGAAGGCTCCGTTAACTACACCTGTCTCGTGATTGGCGCTCAGAGACGCGTCATTCGCCCTGACCAGTTGGCCGGCTGCGAATAGCCGCGCTGATTCTTCGGCTCCACGTGCAGCCAATGTCATCTCCCGATACAAGCGTGCGAGCCGTCCGAATCCCGGCGGCCGAGGGATCTGCATTAGCGTGCGAGCCTCCGAGGCCGCGACGACGTTGGTTGCCCGAGCAAGCAGCACTTCCTGCTCACGTGATCTGCGTACTTTCCGACCTATCTGCGTGATCTCGGCGTTGTAACGCCTACATACAGCGCTCACCTGAGCGTAGTAGCTACGTTCAGTGACGACCTTTGCCGATGTCAGCGCTTGTGATCTAGTGCCCGTCGAGCCCTGACCGCCACAGCCATCGATAGTACCGGCGGCGCAGAAAGTGACTACAAATATCGTAAGCCACAAGGGCAACGACCGCCCTCGCACGAGGGTTAGCAGCATGATTCTCCGAAGGTCATCAACATGAGGCGTCAGGTCTCTCGACGCGGTTTCTTGCCGCAAGGATAGTGGCACCAACGGCCGCGAAAATACCCGCGATCCCACCAAAGAGTCGAAATCGCCCCATCCTTAGGTCTCGATATTCAGAGCTAGAAACATACCGGACGATATCTCCGTAGCGAGTCGTCACATAGTGACCGCCACGAACCATTGGTGTTTCGAGCGTGACATGATCCCCGATCACAATAACCGCGACGCCCCAGACAACACAAACGAATAGGAAGATGCGCCAGGCGCGCGGCGCGTGAAACCACACCACCTGGACGCCAACGCGATTGCGTCGCCCGGCAATCTGCGTATAGCGACCAAGTGCGTATGCAAACGTGGCAATTGCCGACCCAACAACGATCCAGGTCAGAAATCCTGAATACCCGACGTATACCCAAAGACTTAGCGTTGTCAAAACCAACGATGCGATGGTTGACGATACCGCGACCACCCCCTCAGTACCGTTTCGGGTTATGCGCCTAAAGGCCAATCGCAAGGGTTTCCGTTTCTGAAATAGCGCCATACTGGTCAGCACCAGCCCCCAGCCCTAGAGAGATTTCGCCGCCACTGGTCCGATTACCGCACCCGTTATCACCACCATAGAACGTATCAGCCGACACCCCGCCACCAAGATGAATCGACCCGCCGAGATGTGCAAACGGACCACCCAGTTCCGCAATATGTTCCGCATTTGAGCTTTGCAGACCGATCCCGGCAGACGCGCCGGCCCCAGAAGCGACCCCACCACTTACTGTCCCGGTGACGCCGACTTCGCCCGACGTACTCACTTGTCCGCAGACACCAACGCCAACTCGAATGCCCACCGCAATTTCCCCGCTAACACAGACCCCAACCGTGAAAAGTCCACGCGGATCACGTCGGTTCGACGGATTGTCACTCGTGTAGGTGTAGAGCACTCGTGTAGCGGCAACCAGCGGATCGACGCTTAGGAACTGTGCGGTAGTGGGATCGTAGACCCGAGCCCTTAGATAGATGAGACCCGTGTCGCTACTTGTGTACTCCCCATCGTAGCCGAGCGGCGTCGTTGCGGTGCCTGTAGAGCCTGTCACCCCTCCGTAGTTTCCATAGGTGAATGTGGCTTCTTTGGCGCCAGTCGAGCTAGTCAATAGGCGTGTGGAGCCTTGCTGATCGTGGTGTAGGTAGAGCATAGCGCCGGTGCTGTTGTTGATTTGCTCGATCGGCAAGTTGCTTGGGCCGTAGATGTAGTCGTTGGTCCCATCGTAGAGAAGTAGCGGAAGTTCTTCGCTCATCTCCCACGTAAGATAGCTTGTCGCCCCTTTGATTGTTTGTGAGGCGCGTAGGCCAGTGCCGTCGTAGGCGTAGGTGTCTTCGATCTTGGGTGTTGCTCCTTCTTCGGGGCGTGTGACTGAGATTAGATTCCCGGACTGGTCGTAGCCGTATGTGGTCGCTGGTCCTGTGGTGGGTGTTGTTTTGGTACGCTCGCCTAGTTCGTTGTAGGTGTATTTGAGACTGGTCCCTGTTTCAAGCTCGGACGCTTTGTCGTAGGTGTATTTGCCGCTACCGATCTTTGTGGGATTATTCGCGGTGTCGTATTCGTAGGCTGTTGCTCCACCTTTGGTTAGACGGTTGTTTTCGTCGTAGGTGTAGCCTGGTTTTTCTTCGCCCGGCAGGCTTTTGCTGGTGATGGTTTTGACTTGGCCGACGTTTTCGCGAGCGTAGACGAGCGAGGCAAGTGTTTCCGCGCCCTTCGTCATCTTGACTTCCGTCATTTGGTCCGCCGCATTGTAAACGTATTTGTCGACATTACTCGAGGCGGTCGGAAAGGTCGTTGTGGTCAGGTCTGAGTCTGCGTCATATGCGAATTTGGTTGTGTGTGTGAGCCAGTCCGATACAGATTCGAGCCGTCCAGCTTTATCGTAGGTGCGCGTCACGCTTTTACCGTTGGGGTATATGATCTTTGTCGGTTGATTGGCAAGGTTGTATTCATATTTGACGACGTCACCATGACCGTCTTTGCTTTCCGTTAGACGGTCGAGCTGATCGTATCCATATGTCGTAGTACCCGTGCCATCTATTATTTTGGCGCGATCACCGTCAGCGTCGTATTCATATTTGACCACATGCGTTTTCACATCAGAGTAGCTAATTTCGGTCAGGCGATTCGCGGGATCATATGTATAGGTGGTGGTGCGTTTGGCTGGATCGGCGAGCGTCTTTAGATTTCCGGCATTATCATATTCCTTAGTGGTTTTCCGTCCGAGCGGGTTGATTATTTGGGTGACCTCGCCGAGTACGTTACGAACATATTTTGTTTCGTGTTTGCTTCCATCCGTTTGGCTAATGACCTGGCCAGCGCCATCGTATTCGGTTTCAGTCGTTATCCCGTTGGGTGTTTTGACCTTGATCGGCTCGTTGTCGGCGTTATAGGTGTAGGTGGTTTTGTGAGAATTACCGTCAGTTACCGTTTCGAGGTTGCCGTCTCCGTCATACGTGTATTTAGTAGTGTGGCTCAGGGGGTCGGTCACGGTCAGTGGCCGACCCTGAGCGTCCAGTTCTATTTTGGTGGTGTATTTCGCTTCTTCCCCGGCTTTGACGTGACCGCGTGGGCTCACTATTGACGTTAGTTGGGAGTCTTCGTTGTAGCCCCAGGTGCGCTTATCGCTTTCTGGGTCGATTTCAGCGGTGCGATCGCCATATGCGTCGTATTCGTATTTCGATACGCGCCCGAGCGGATCGGTCATGTTTTCGACGTTCCCGTGGGAGTCGTAAGCGTATTTGGTGGTCTGCGTTTTCGCTTCGGGGGCGGGACGTTCTACAGCTTCAGCGTTACCGTGACTGTCGCGTTTGATGGTCGTCGTCTCGCCCTTGGGTGTGGTCATGGAGATCACGTCATGGGTTGAGTTGTATTCCCATTTGGTTTCGTGTTCGTCCGGGTCGATCATGCTCGTGAGGTTACCCGAGCTGTCATACCCATATTTCGTTGTGTGTTCATCGCCGTCGGTGAAGGCCGTCTCGTAACCTGAGGTGTTGTATTCCCAGGCTTCGGCGGTGGCGAGCGCTGTGCCGTAGCCGCGGGTGATCGAGGCGGGCTCACCATTGGGAGCATACTTCTCCAATGTCACCGCTTCGGTCGCTTCGTTTGTGATGGTTGTCTGCAGCGCTGCGTAAGCGAACTCGAGCGTATGCGTCATCGGGTCGGTCTGTTCTACGACCTGATGGTTGGTGTTGTATTTGTTGATCGTTTTGCCGCCGCGACCGTCTGTGATCTCAGTGATCTGGTGCGAACCGTCGGCTTTGAAGCTCCAGCGCGGCGAGGATTCACCGGGTAGTGTGACGGTGGCGAGCGTTTCGTTTTCGTAGGTGTATTTCACTTCGTGACCCATCGGGTCCTTCGCCGAAGCGATGAGACCTTCAGCATTCTCTTTTAGCGTGAGTTTGCGGCCCGCAGGGTCGGTGACCGTTTCTAGTAGACCGTTTACGTCGTATGCGAGTTTGGTTTCGTTGCCGTTACGGTCGATGATCGTTTCAAGAAGCCCGCTTAACGCTAGAAACTTCATCTGCGTCTGGTTGGGCAGCGTCAGTGTGTAGCCAGCTTCTGAGGAGCCCGAAAGCCTGTCTCTGATTGAGGCTGGAGCCGTGAGGGAGCCACCGCTTTCTGAGAAGGGAACCGTGGCGCCACTGGCTGTCACCAGCAACACAAGATGCAATGCCGGTTCCAGGATGAGACGATCGCTGAACGAGCTGGTCCAGCCGTAACCGAAGATGCCCTTGACGCCTGCGGAGGCGGCCTGGGAGTTGTATGTTCGGGTCAGGTCGAGGCCCACACCGCGCCCACCGACCTGAATATCGGTCTGCGAAATCGTCTCGTTACCCGTCGCGCAATCAACGGGTTTACCACACGTCGAACGGTTTTGCCGGGTTTCAAGCGGTGGTTCGCCGGGAGTCATCGGGCTGGGGACGATCCCGCCTTCCAAGCCAGGCAAAAGCGAAGACTGCAGAGCGTAGGCCATCTCAAGCTCATCAGCAAGCGGCGCCACGTCAGGATTCGACAGCGACGTGGCTTCTTTGTGTTCACCAAAACTGTATGAAGGCTCGGATTCGTTTAAACCGTTTAGCACTTCATGTTTTTCTGCCATGTAGGTGCCAAAGCCGACGGCGGGGAAACCAAGTTCCTCGGTCGTGCTTTCGACCTGTGAAATATTCACATACTCGCCGATCGTCTCGTCTTTTTCATGTTCGCCTTCTAGCTGATCGCCGCATATTGGGTAGGGACTATCACCTGGACAGCTCATAGGCACGAACGGTTCACCGCTCGAATAGGAACCGTCTTCGTCGTAGCTACTAAATTGCAGCCATTCTTCTGTTATGGAGTCCCACTCTTCCTGGAGCAGTTGGACCGGCTGTCCGACACTGATACATAGTTCGCCTTCTTTCGCGCCTTTGTCAAATGGGATCAATGTGCAGGAAGCCGGCCTCCCGAGGACCTTGAACTGGGGTTGCCACGTCCATAAATACTTGATCGGATGACCTCCGATTTCGCCGTGGGCCTTTTCGCCAGTCAGCCCTGCGGCGCTCCATCCAGGCAGCGCGAACACTCGTTCAATTTCATGACCAATCGAGATGGCAACCACATGACCTTCTTCGCCTGCAGAAATGGTCTTTTCACTGATGCCACCGAACAGCGTTTCTCCCAGCTTGCTAATGATTCCATTTTCTTCGACGGTGCGCATATAGCCTTCGCCGACTTCGCGTTCACCCTTCGTTGCGTAAGGCTGGCCCGTACGCAAACGGTTGAGCAGCCCTTCAGCCGCTTCAGCTTCGGCTTCCGAAATGCCAATCACTTCATGACCGGCCGCACGAGAAGGAATGAGATCGAATTCCTCACCGCGCCACACACGATCGATAGTTTCCTTTTCAGCAGACGAATAGACCCTGACCACATGACCATAAGCGTAAAGAGTCCACGTATGATCAGGATTTTCGACCAAACCGCCACCAGCCGGTTCAGAAGAGAGAGTGCGAGCGGAGGCGGCAGTCGTAGGTAGGACCACAGCGGTCAGAACCGCCAGGACGGCGCAGAAGCACAAAAGACGTGGTGCCCTCGATGCGTTATCCCGCGACCGACAACCTTCATCTTGACACCTACGCCTCGATCTCAACAACATCAGCCTCCTCGGGCGAACCACTACTCGGACAAAAACTTGCCGCGCACCGTAGCCGATTTGAGCCAACAATGTCAATCATCCGACGAGCCATTTTAGTCGCCAATTTGCGACTCTTCCACTCTTATGACTTAGAGAATTGGACGGCAATCCCAGGCTGCGTGGGCCATATCCACGTATTCCAGTGGCGGATAGCCGCGCGGGTACTAGTCGCTTTGATACTAGTCCGAATGCGGTCTTCCAAAAGCCGCCTAGACACGGCGACGACTGCACAGTCACTCACGCGCTGGACCTCACCGTCATCTCAGGCTCGTGCGTCAATTCGCGTCCGCCAAGGAGGCGCAAGAGCTAGGTTCGCGAGCCGTCACGGTCCGGGCATCACGGTCAGCCACCTCGACAAGGACGGCAGAACTGGCGAAGACCGAGGGGCGCCCAGACTAGATCGCGCTACTCGGACAAATCGGCCTGATCCGCGCACACTCATCCTCGGACTGAAAGTCCTCACCCGCCGCGCCAAGCCCACCAAATGCGTCCTCCGAACCGGGGCTAGGGTCTGCCCGAGCAATTGTCGATAGACAGCGAGTCTCGCTGGCCCACTCGAGGTCAAGCGTTGCTATCGTCGGTCGCGAACAGCAACGGGAGATTGTATTCGATTGGCCGAGGTGAGCAGGTGGCAGGCTTCTCACGATAGGCCGGGGGTAGGCTTGGGGCGCGGTGCATTGTCCAGTCTCCTGCAAGGATGCGCTCGCGGCTCGTAAAGACAGTTCGTTGTCGTGCCGGATGAATTCCTTCTCGCGGCCCAACATGACTGCTTCCGTACCATGAGGAGAAGGTCTGATCCGCGATCTCGATTAGACGTTGAAGTGGTCCCTCTCGTGCTGTAAGAAATATTACTGAGGGTGACGCTGAGTGTTCGGCAAAGTGGCTTTCGCGCCATCCGTCGAGCAGCCAACGATCATATCGTCGTAGGCGGTCGAGCTGCTTATGGGGACGGTTGGTCCTGTCGTACTCAATAAGTACAGCCCAGCGGTCCTTGCCAGCTTGTCCGATGAGTGTCGCGTCGGGCTCCAGATAGCCTTGCCGGCTAGACTCCGGGTGCGTTCGGATGCCCTTTGGCAGTTGCGCGACGACCGAAGCCTCAAACTCGTCGCTTTTGCCCGTGTCAATCCGGCCACGGCGTGGCCCTTGCCAAACGAACGGCATTGTGTCTATTAGACCGCCTGTCTGGTCAGGCATCGCTGCTTGAGCAATCTTGAGTATCAGCGTGGCGAGCTGTAGATCGTGTTCGGTGTAGCTGATACTAGTAAGCTTGGCGGGAGTGT
>DATHPT010000308.1:0-3781 GCA_035483615.1 Solirubrobacteraceae bacterium
AAAGTAGCTGGAGGTCTGGCCGAACTTCGACTGCACGCCCTGCGTTCCGGTCTGTCCGCTGATCAGGCCGCCGGCCTGCTGCGGTTGCCCCGCGTTCACCACCTGCCCGGGCGCCATCCCTGGCGTGCCCGTCCCCGCCCACACCTTCGGATCAAAGGCACTCTGATAATTGTTAAGCGTCGGGAAACACCCGGTCGCGCTCTGGCGATTCTTGCCCAGCGCCTCAGGATCGGAGCTGAAGTCGGTGTGGCCCGGGCCGAGAAAGGCATCGAGCACGACGCCTGACGCGGTACACACGTTGATCGGCGTGCCCTGCGGCAACGCCGTCACGTAGGGGGCGAGCTTCACATAGCGGTCGTGCCCGAAGCCCGGCAGCGCCAAAAGCTCGCTTGCGCTCGTGATGTAGCGGTTCGGCGTGCGATACGGCACGGTCTGACCCATGTAGACGCTGTCTTCGGCGCCTTCCGGGATGCTCGGCGTGCCGTCCATGTCGATCCAGTCGACGACGTAGCCGGTCCACTTCTCTTCGAGCCCGACGAGCGCCAGCAACTGCGTGAACGCGCCCGTCATCACCGGATCGGGCATGCCGTTCTGGTCCACCAGATTGTTGAGGTTGAAGCGACCCTGCAGATCCTCGAGCGAGGCCTCGAGCATCACTCCGGGTACCACCTCGATCGGACCCAGGGGCTTGTCCCAGCCCTGGCCTGGGTAGATCTGTTTCGGATCACTCTGCACGATCTGGCGCAGGCCGTAGGCGGAGAGTGCCTCGGCGCCCTGCGCCACGAGGATGGCCTGATCGAAGGCGTAGGTCGCCACGCCACGCCGTGCGGTCATCGCATTCTCGTAGGCGACCGCGGCGGCAATCATGGTGCCGAGCGCCACGATGAGGATCGCCACGAGCAGCGCGAGCCCGCGCTGCCGGCCGGGCCCGGGACCGCCGCCGCGACGCCTGAGAAGCGCCGGCACGCTCACGCGGCGATCTCGATGATGCGCACGATCTTGCCCCACTCCTCGGTGTCGAGGGTGATCTCCACCGCCAGCGGCCGCTGCCGCAGCGCCTGCTCCTGCGTCGCGCAGCCCTGGCAGTTCGTGCTCGGCGGCCACTGCGGCTGCCAGTTGTGATTCACATCGAGGTAACGCAGCGTGAAGCTCTTCACGTGCGTGAGCAGATCGTGCTTGATCGTCGTGCTGGCAAGCGTCGGGTCGAGCACGTTCCAGTACTCGCGCCGCAGCGTGCCGTTCTCGAGGAAATAAGCAACGCGTTGCAGTCCCGTGCGCTGCAGCCCGGCCGGATTCGCCCAGCCGGCGCGCGTGAGCGCCACGACCGGCTGGCTGCCGGGCGGGGAGCCGGCGAAGGCCAGCTGCGGCGGATCATCGCCCACCGCCTGGCGCACCGGTCGCGGGGCGGCCTGCACGAAATCCTGCTCCATGAAGCGCACCGCGTTCTGCAGCCCGAGCAGCTGCGTCTGCTGATCCTTGAGCATCTCGCGGCTCTTGACGGCCTGGTTGATCGTGCCGTAGCCGATCGCCGCGATGATCGCGACGATCAGGATCGCGACCGCAAGCTCGACGAGCGTGAAGCCGCGGCCGCTGCGCGCGCTCATTGCTGCGGACTCTGCGGCGTGGGACTCAGCAGCGTATCCGGTGTCGGTGTGGAGGAGCCCAGACCCGAGTCGGGCGTGCCGCCCAGGCCGGAATCCGTGCTCGAGGGGGCCATCTGGATGTTGGTGCCGCTCGTGCCGACCCCGATGCCGTTGGGCGTGGTGGCACCCTGCGTGGCCGCATAGCGCGGGGCTTGCGCACCCCAGGAGGGGTTGTAGCCGTCGGCAACGCCGACGGCGTTGCCCGAGATACCGCTCACGGTGGTGGTCCAGGCCTCATCATCCCCCGCCTTGATTTCCTTCGGACGCACTTTCACATCGATGCGCACGACGCCGGGGACTTCGGTTGTGACCACCTCCTGGCGCCAGTGCCAGCTGCGGCCCGCAAAGTCCGTATCCCCATCCGAGTTTCCGGTGGGAGGCTGCTGGCCGGAGATGCGGATGGTGGCGATCTTGTTGAGCGCCACCCATTGCGCGAAGGTCTCATCGCGCAAAAAACTCAGCGTGTTCGCCGAAGAGGACAGGGCGCTCAGAACCGCGGCCATGCCGACCGCCACGATCACGAGCGCGACCAGCACCTCGATGAGCGTAAAGCCGCGCGGCGCGCGCGCCCGCTTCACTTGGGCTTTCCTTCGAGCATCGGCTCCTCGGTGACCTCGCCCTTCTGGTCCTCGTCCACGGTGACGCTGCGCACGCCGCCGTCGCGCTCGAGCGTCGCGGCGAAAGTGGTGAGATCGCCGTTGGAGAAGATCATGACCTGGGGTGTCTTCTCCTTATCGCTCGGGGGGCGTTTGAGCACGACCGGGCGCGCCTCCACCGTCAGCCTGACGTCGAGGCCATCGGGAAGTTTGCGTGGCACCAGGGCGTCATCTTCGCTGACGTCGCGCCAGAGGCCCTGGTGGTTGTCGTAGGTGAGGAACTCGTAGCCGTCATCATCGAAGCGCACCCCGTACTCGCGCGTCTGCAGCTCGGCCTGCTCGCGCGCGTAGTTGAACAGGGTGTACAGCCGATTGCTCTCGGTCTCCAGGTCGCGATCCCGGCCGGTGAGATTCACCGACAACAGCACCCCGACGGAGACAACCGCGATGATGGCCACCACGACCAGGATCTCGATGAGCGTGAAGCCGCGCGCGCGGCCTGCGCCCACCGCAGGCCTAATCGCCGATGTTCCAGTTGCCGATGTCGGCATCGATCCCCTCGCCCCCGGGGGCACCGTCGGCTCCGTAGGTAAAGAGGTCGTACTCTTTGCCATGCGTGCCCGGGTTCACGTACTGATAGTCGTTCCCCCAGGGGTCCTTGCTGATGCGCTGGATATAGCCCCCGGGCTGCCAATGCTTGATCGTCGGATCGGTCGGCTGGGTCACGAGCGACTGCAGTCCCTGTTCGGTGGTCGGGTACTTGGAGTTCTGCAGGCGGAACATCTGCAGCGCGGTCTCCAGTGCCTGGATGTCCTGTTTCGCCTTCACGACGCGTGCCTCGTCCACCTTGCCGATGACCGTGGGGACGATCACGGCGGCGAGCAGACCGATGATGATCACCACCACCATGATCTCAATGAGGGTAAAGCCGCCTGCGTACCGGCCGCCGCGGTGTCTGCTAACCTCGTGAATGCTGTAGGTCATGCGCTGTCCGTAGGCGGCGAGGCCGCCCGTTAAGGCCCAAAAGCGGTGCGGATCATAACAAAAGGGGGTCGGACGGCCTGTGAACCGCGTGCAGCGCACACTCGCGTCGCTCAATAGCGACGGGCGCCTCGGGCTTGCGCTCCTGGGGGTCTGCCTCCTGCTCCTCCTGCCCGCCCTGTGGGGTGAGGGCGGACGGCTGGCGCTGCGCTACGACCGTGACGCCCTGGCGCAGGGGCAGCTGTGGCGGCTGCTGACGGCTCATTGGGTGCATCTGGGGCTGCGGCACGCGCTGGTCAACGTTCTGGGGTTCGCCCTGTTGTGGGCCCTGTTTGTCCGCGATTACTCGGCTCGCCAGTGGCTCCTCATCGTGTTCGCTGCGCTCGCGGTGATCGACGCGGGGCTTTGGCTGTGGGATTCGACCGTGCGCTGGTACGTCGGTTCCTCGGGGGTGCTGCACGGCATCCTCGCGGCCGGGACCGTCGCGAACCTGAAGCGCCGCGAGCCTCAGGGGCTGGCGCTCGCGGCGCTCCTGGCCGGCAAGCTCCTCTACGAGCAGCG
>DATHPT010000309.1:0-11443 GCA_035483615.1 Solirubrobacteraceae bacterium
TGTGGGTCGCGATGTTCAAGTCGGGCATCGACCCCGTGATCACCGGTCTGGCGATCGGGCTGGTGACGAGCGCCTATCCGCCATCGCGCGACGATCTCGAGCGTGCGACGGCTCTCACGCGCTCGTTCCGTGAGCAGCCCACGCCCGAGCTCGCGCGCTCGGCGCAGCTCGGCGTCCTCTCCGCGATCTCACCCAACGAGCGACTTCAATACGGCCTGCATCCCTGGACGAGCTATGTGGTTGTGCCGCTGTTCGCGCTCGCCAACGCGGGGATCCACGTGACAGGCGGTCTGCTCGGGGACGCCATCACCTCGCCGATCACGCTCGGGATCGCGGTCGGTTACGTGGTGGGCAAGCCGCTGGGCATTCTCGGCGCCTCCTGGCTTGCATCGCGTCCGGCTCTGCGCGGGGTGCGCCCGGCCCTCAGCTGGCCGTCGCTCGCCGGCGGCGGCGCCGTCGCCGGCATCGGGTTCACGGTCTCGCTGCTGATCTCGAGTCTGGCCTTCCATGGCGAGCACCTGCAGGAGGCAAAGCTCGGGGTGCTCGCCTCGGCGGTCGGAGCGCCGCTGGTGGCCTGGGGAGTCTTTGCACTGGTCAGGCGGCTGCCGAGACAGGTTCGGGCACGACAGATCGTGGGGACTGCCGAGGACATTCTCGACCTCTCCGACGATGTGGACCCGGCCCGCGACCACATCCGTGGAGCGGACGATGCTCTCGTCACGCTTGTCGAGTACGGCGACTTCGAGTGCTCATATTGCGGACAGGCGGAGTCGGTGGTGCGCGAGTTGCTTGAGTCCTTCGGCGACGAGCTGCGCTACGTCTGGCGTCACCTGCCGTTGAATGACGTTCACAGCAGCGCGCAGCTGACCGCCGAGGCAGCCGAGGCAGCCTCGGCTCAAGGCAAGTTCTGGGAGCTCTATGACGCGCTGCTTACCCATCAGGAGATGCTTACCGCGCCGGAGCTGCGCCGCTACGCCCAGGAGTTCGGCATGGATGTGGATCGCTTCTGGGATGAGCTACGCCATCACGAGTACGCATCCCGAGTCGCCGAGGATGTGGCCAGCGCCGATGCGAGTGGCGTCTCTGGCACACCGACCTTCTTCATCAACGGTCGCCGCCATCACGGCGCCTATGACATCGACACGCTCACCGTGGCTGTCCGCTCCACACGCATGCGCGCCGGCCTGCTCGCCAACGCTTAGACGATTGCTCAGGTCGAAAGGCCCCTCGGCGAGATTCAGCTGATCAGGTCGAACAGCCCCCTCAGCAGGAGATATATCCCTGCACCCGCGCACGCAAGCACCGCCAGCAGTCGGCCGTGTCGCGCGAACCACAGATTGATCCGCTCGAGCATGCTCGACGCGCCGGCGGGGACCAGGAACAGCATCAACATCGGCAACTCGATCAGCCACAGCATTACCGCCACGGTCAGCGCGAGGGCGAGCAGCTTGCTGCTCGTCGAGAGCTGGGCGTCCGCGACGGTCTTGACAGCAGCCACATAGATCGGCGAGGGAAGCGCGTAAAGGGTCAGGCCGAGCACGAATGCCAGCCGCCGGCTTTGCAGGTAGCGCTCGATCTTGGACGACCCGGCGGGCTTGGCCTTGTTGGGCTGTCTGCGGCGCAGGTAGAGCGCGAGCCCGACCAGCAGGACGCCCAGGGCAAGATCGAGTGCTGCGCTCGGTGTGTAGTGGCTGGGGCCACTGGCGCCGAGTTCGTCGAGCAGGAACACCATCGCGGCGCCGGTCACATAGGTGACAAGCCCGGCTGCGACGACAAATGCGAGTACGCGTGAGCGCACCTGCGCTCCGCGTCCCAGCGCAATGACCGCGGCCAGCGCCGGTGGGTAGATCGAGGCGGCGAGCGCCAGGGCGAGGGCTTGGGATGGCATCTCGGCGAGGGACACGAACCCGCCCGGGCGAACGCCCGGCCGCGGAGGCTGTGTGCGGGAAGCCTATGGATCCATGGGGACGCGACTCATGGGGACGCGACTCATGGGGACGCGACTCCGGTGGCACCGAAGCGCGTCCCCCGGCTATGGCTCAACTGTCGATCGTCGACATGTTGGCGTAGCGATCTCCGGCGGTAGCGCCCAGTGGGGCCGCCTCGTCGATGCGGGCAAGATCGTCCTCGGAGAGCTCGATCTCCGAGGCTGCGATGTTCTCCTGCAGATATGAGCGTCGCTTGGTCCCAGGGATCGGCACGATGTCCTCGCCTCGGCTGAGGACCCAAGCCAGCGCCAGCTGCCCCGCAGTGAGGCGCTTCTCCTGTGCGATCTGCTCCAGGCGCTCCACCAGCTCGAGGTTGCGCTTGAAGTTCTCACCCTGGAAGCGCGGATGGTGGCGACGGAAGTCGTCCTCGGGCAGGTCCTCAGGTTGCTTGTAGCGACCGGATAGGAATCCCCGTCCGAGTGGGCTGTAAGCCACGAAGCCGATCTCGAGCCGGCGCACGGTGGGGAGGATCTGCTCCTCGGGATCGCGCGACCACAGCGAATACTCGGTCTGCAGGGCGGATATCGGGTGCACCGCGTGCGCTCGCTCGATTGTCTGCGGAGAGGCCTCGGACAGGCCGAGATAGCGCACCTTGCCCTCACTGACAAGCTCGGCCATCGCTCCGACGGTTTCCTCGATCGGCACGCTCTTGTCCACGCGGTGCTGGTAGTAGAGGTCGATGTGATCGACCTCTAGGCGCTTCAGCGACGCCTCGCACGCCTGGCGCACATACTCGGGGTTGCCGTTGATCCCCACCCAGCTTCCGTCCTCGCGGCGCTCGTTGCCGAACTTCGTGGCGAGCACCACCTGGTCGCGACGGTCTGAGATCGCGCGCCCGACAAGCCTCTCGTTGGTGAAGGGCCCGTACATGTCGGCCGTATCGAGGAGCGTCACACCGAGCTCGAGCGCGCGGTGGATCGTCGCAATCGCCTCGTCCTCGTCGGTCTGGCCATAGAACTCGGACATGCCCATGCAGCCAAGTCCCTCGGCCGATACCTGCAGTCCCTGGCTTCCAAGCGTGCGTGTCTGCATGTCTTGCTCCTTCTCTGGATGGGCCCCAACGCTCTCAGCACTTTGCCCGATTTGCCGCGCGGCTATCCCCGTGGCTCGAAATAGCCTCGATTGAAGGCGGCGGAAACCTCGTCCGCCATCTCCACAGTGGGTTTGCGATGCCGAGTCGTTCGCCTCTGTCGGCGACACTCGCCGCTGATGCTCAGCGCGAGCGTGGCGCGCTCGCAGCTCACTCTCCCAGCGCCGGGAGCTGTTGAGACAGCGAGATCATCTCGGCGAACAGGTCTCCCTGCTCTGCAACACGTTGCAACGCCTGCGCCGCCTCGAACTCCAGCAGTCGGGGATCGCCTGCGTCCCTGCACGTCTGGATCTCCTCCCAGGACACCGGCGTGGAGACCGTGGGGGAGGCCATGGCTCTCAGGGAATAGACCGAGACCGTCGTCTTGTGCTCGTCGTTCTGGCTCCAGTCGATCAGGACCTTGCCCGGGCGCTGGGCCTTGACCATGCTGGAGACCACCAGCTGGGGGCTGCGATGCTCGAGCAGGTCGGCCACCGCATGGGCGAAGGGCTTGGTTTGCTCATAGCTGCCCTTGTCATCGTTGAGCGGGACGTAGACCTGAAGGCCCTTCGATCCGGATGTCTTGACGAGTGTCCGCATACCGAGCTCGGCGAACATGTCACGTAGCTCGAGCGCTATCTCACAGCACTCGAGGACGCCCGCCGGCTCGCCCGGGTCCAGGTCGAATGTGAGGGACCTCGGGCGTTCAATGGCCTGCGCGCGGGCGAGCGATGGGTGTAGCTCGATACAGGCGAGGTTCGCCAGCCACAGAAGCGTTGGGAGGTCTTGGCAGAGGCAGTAGTGGATCTCGCGTTTGTTGTGCTCGCTCCACACCGTCGTTGTCTGCACCCACTCGGGACGGTGCTTGGGGCACTGCTTCTCATAGAAGTGCTCCTCCTCGACTCCGTTGGGATAGCGCTTCAGCGTCAGTGGGCGGTCGAGCAGGTGGGGTAGGAGCGCCGGGGCGACTGCCGCGTAGTAGCCGATCAAATCTGCCTTGCTGAATCCTGTTCCCGGGTAAAGCTCCTTGTCGAGGTTCGTGAGCTTCAGCGTGCGTCCCTCCACCTCGATCTCGGTCCCGCCGCGCACCTGGCGTCCCTGCTCAAGGAGCCTCTGAAAGTCGTTGGTCTCACTATCCGCTGAGACCGGGACCTCCTGTGGGGCCTGCACTTGCTCCCGCACTACCTCGATTGCGGCCTTGTCATCGCGCAGGCCCTTGTAGACGGGATGGCGAAGCAGACCTTCCCTCGTCCATGCGGTGAACTCGACCTCACACACGAGGCTGGGCTCGAGAAAGTGAGCTCCGCGCGGCGGTTGGGGCCCGGCAAACGGCGAATCCTGCTGGGCCAGCGGTTGGAAGATCTCCGCGAGACACTTGAGCTCGTTGGCATCAAAGCCCGAGCCCACCCGTCCGGCATAGCGCAGCAGCCCTTGCTCGTCGTGGATGCCGAGGTGAAGCGCGCCGATCCTCGCCGATCGCGAACCCTTTCCGTCCGTCCAGCCGCCGATCACAGCCTCCTGTCGCAGGGTGTGCTTGATCTTGAGCCAGCTTCCGTTGCGTGCGCCGGGCGCGTAGTGTGAATCCAGTCGCTTGGCCACGATGCCCTCGACGCCCAGCTCACGGGTGGCTGCCAACAGCTCCGATCCCTCGCCGGCGTGGAACGCGGGGGTGCGCCAACGCTCCTGCTCGAGCCCGAGAGCCGCAAGTCGACTGCGACGCTCTCGGTAGGGCAGACCCATCAGGCTGTGCCCGTCAAGCCACAGCAGGTCGAATAGGACGTATGTAACGGGCGCGCTCTGGGAGAGACGGTGCAGCGCGGCCTCGCCGCGCAGGTGCATGCGCGGCTGCAGTTGCTCGAAGCTCGGACGGCCTGACTCGTCGAACGCCACGATCTCGCCGTCGAGGATCGCCGAGTGCGTGCCGAGCGCACGATTCAGCGCGCGCAGCTCGGGATATGCGGTTGTCACCTCGTTGCCGTTGCGACTCAGGAGCTTGATTCGCCCGGGCTGGGAGTGGGCGATGGCTCGCACCCCGTCCCACTTGACCTCGAAGGCCCACTCGGACTGCGCTGCCGGCAGCGTGGAGGGTCTTGCGAGCATCGGCTGCACGAACTCGGGCATCTCCTGGGCGGTGGGGTCAAGCGGAGGGTCCATCCGATGAACCATCCAGTCCTTCTCCGAGCGGCCCGCCCGGAACAGCGCATAGCGTCCACGCAGCCGCTCGCCGTGGAAGACCGCAACGACCTCACCGTCTTGCCATTTCTCACAGGTATAGGTCCCCCGATCCCATACCTTCACCTCGCCGGCTCCGTAGTTGCCGGCTGGGATCGTGCCCTGGAACTCGAGGTAGCTGAGTGGGTGGTCCTCGACGTGGATCGCCTTGCGGTTGTGCTTGGGATCGTCGGGGATCCCGTTCGGAATCGCCCACGACGCAAGTGTCCCGTCATGCTCCAGTCGCAGGTCCCAGTGCAACCGCGTCGCATGATGCTCGTGCACGACGAAGCGGGGCGCAGCGAGACCGGCGCCAGCCGCCTGGTCTCTCGCGTCGGGCGTCGCCTGCTCCTGGGGCTCGGGCGTGGCCTCGAAGCTGCGCTTCTGTCGATACTCGGTGAGCTTCTGTGAGCTCTTGCTTCGCTTGGCGTCCATTACCGAAGTAGATACCCGCACCGAGTTGACGGCATCTCGCCCGGCGGTTTCGCCGTTGGGCTTGTGACGGCTACAGGGAGATGCGTCAAATCAGATGGCCGATCAGAGTCGAGCGGTGACCTGCAGCTGTTGCTCGCCGACGCGCACCGTGTCACCGACTCGCAGCTGACGTCCGCGGCGAGTCTCCTGCTGCTCGTTTACCCATACTGACTCGCCGGCAAGAAAGGCCTTCGCTTCGCTGCCGCTGTCGATTGCGCCCACCAGCTTGATCAGCTGACCGAGCCGGATCGTCTCACCGTGAATCGGCACCTCGCGGAACATGTCTTGAATCTATCGGCCAGGAGGAGCCGAGCTGCCTTCAGAGCCGATGGCGCTCTCAGGGCTGATGGGCCCTCCGGCATGTGGTGCTCTTAGCTGAGCCGCCTCCTGGTCGATGGCGCTCGTAGGCCCCGAGCTAGGGGCGTGCCTCCAGCACCAGGTTGAAAGGAGTTTCGGTGGCGCGCCGAAAGCGGGTGAAGCCGCCGTCGCTGACGACCTTGCTCAGGCGCTTCTCGCCGGCCTGGGCGCCGAGCGCGAGACCGACCTCCTGGTCGCGGGAGGCTGGCGTGCAGACCATCGTGGAGGCCGAGTAGAAGACTCGCCCAACCGGGTTGAGGTTGTCCTCCAGGCGGTCGTTGGCGAAAGGCTCGACGATCAGCCAGGTGCCATCGCTGCGGAGGGCTCCGAGGACATGTTCGGCGGCGCCTACAGGGTCTCCCATGTCGTGCAGACAGTCGAACATCGCCACCAGGTCATAGTCGGAGCCGGGGAAGTCCTTGGCGGTTGCGATCTCGAAGGACACTCGGTCCTTGAGGCCGGCCGCGCCCGCAGCGGCGCGTGCCCGCTCGATCGACTCGGGGTGGTAGTCAAAGCCGACGAACTCCGACCTGGGGTAGGCCTCGGCCAGGATCAGGGTGGAGGCGCCGTGCCCGCAGCCGACGTCAGCGACCAGGCCGCCGGTGGTGAGCTTGTCGTGAACTCCCTCGAGCGAGGGGATCCAGCTGGAGAGGAGATTGGCGATATAGCCGGGTCTGAAGAAGCGCTCGGTCCCACAGAAGAGGTCGTGATCGTGCTGATGCCAGCCGACGCCTTCGCCACTGCGAAACGCCTCGCTGATTCGCGGCTCGTCCTTGATCAGCCCGGCGGCGAGCTGAAAGGCCCCGGGTATGAATGCCGGGCTGTTGTCCTGAGCAAGCGCCATTGCCTGCTCGGGTGGAAGCGTGAAGCGCTCGCTTGCGGCGTCGTAGCTCACATAGCCGCTGGCGGCCTGGCTTGACAGCCACTCCCGCACGTAGCGCTCGTCGGTGTCGGTGCGCTCGGCCAGCTCGCCCGGGCTCACCGGTGTCCCGTCGGCCATTGCCTTGTAGAGCCCGAGCTTGTCGCCGACCGCCACGGTCGCCACGCTGAGCGCGGCGCCGAGGTCCTGCACGAACTGGCCCATGAACGCTTCGAGCTTCTGCTCGTCGATCGCGGTAGCAGTCATTTGAATGTCCTCCTGCCCTTGAGCAAGGGCTGTGGTTTGGGGTCTCCGCGAACCGGACGGGGAAGTCTCGTCAGGGACGTGTGGGCCGGGCGCCTCGACCGAAGCGCGGCGAGTCCACGCGCCCACTTAGTCCGGGATTCAGGGCCACATTGGCCAAAAGCGACGATCGATGACCTGAGGGACGGCACCGCCTGCTCGGTGCCGCTGGACTCGACAGCCATCCCGTCGAGAACGCTCACGCGGAGCACAGTCAGACAAGCCTACTCTTTGACCTGACAACCGCAAGGGTTGTTCATGTCGACCCCACGGCGCTCGTAGATGTGCCCGGGTTGCGGCGCTCGTGGACCTGCTCGGGTTGCCACGTGCAGGTCGGGCCGCGCGTTCACAAGTTTGACACCGGTCGTTCACAGCTCGGATACGCAACTGCGACAGGAGGGCTCATAGCGTTGAAGGCCATTGAGCCCGTACCCGTGGGCCCGCGGTGTTCTTGTTTCCGACGGAGGGACGTTCCTGTGCCGAGGTATCGACGCTTGTTCTGCGCTGTGCTCATCGCTCTCGTGGCCACTGCCTTTGCGGGAACGCAATCCTCGGGGGCCATGGCTTCGGGCTCCTCGGCGGATCTGCTCGACGTCGTACAGGTGGGCACCGGCGAAGCGCCGCTGACAAATGCCGCAACGGCGACGTTCGTGGTGCCGCTGCTCGGCTCTGGCTCGACCGGTACGCCGATCGTCCTGCCGACGACGGCCGCAGGCTCTCAGCATCCGTTCGGGATCAGCGGCTCGGCCACCTCCGAGGGAGCGCTTGCGCTGTCGGCCGACGGCAACTACCTGACTCTCGCCGGCTATGGCGCGACGCCAGGTACGACCGGTCCCGGAGGCGGCACCATCAACGGCACGACGAGCTCCGCGGTGCCGCGCATCGTGGCGCGGATTGATGGCACCGGCAACGTCGATACTTCCACGGCGCTCTCCGATGCGTTCAGCGCAAGCAACGTGCGTGGCGCGGTATCCAGCGACGGTCAGCACTTCTGGGTGACCGGCGATGGCGGCTCCACCACTTCGGGAACGGTCAAGAACGCCTCGATCGCCTATGCGGCGAGCCTTGGAGCCACGACCTCGACAGGCCTCACAAGCTCGCCCAAGCAGGCGCGTGCCGTGGCGATCGCCGGCGGAAACCTCTACATGAGCACGAGCAAGTCGCCGGGGCCGGGTGTCTTCGAGGTCGGCAGCGGCCTGCCCACTACCAACCCGCAGAGCGTCACGGGCATCGGCGCGGAGGCCGATCCGTATGGCTTCGTCCTGCTCAAGCTGAACTCGGCGAGCCCCGGCCCGGACACTCTTTATGCAGCGGATGGCACGACCGGTGGAATCTTCAAGTATTCGCTGATCGGCTCCTCCTGGGTGGCGGAGGGCAGCGTCGCTGGGCCGCCGCTTGGCTCTCTGACAGGCAAGGTCGAGGGCTCTTCGGTCCAGCTCTATGCGACGACGAACGACGGTCTGGATGTGCTCGCGTTCACCGATTCCAGCGGAGCGGGCGCCACGATCTCGGGCGGATCGTTCACGACAATCGCGACTGCGCCGCTGAACACCGTCTACCGCGGCATCTCATTCGCACCCAACGGCCAGGTCCCACCGCCCCCGCCGACGCCTGCGCCCACGGTGACGCTGAGCGAAAGCGCGCTTGGGGCGACGATCGACGACTCGTTCAATCCCACCCTTGAAGCCACCGTGGCCGACGAATCGTTCACCGCCGAAGAACTCGAGGTCACCGCTACCTCTTCCGAGCAGACTGTCGTCCCAGACGCGAACATCGTGCTGAGCGGCAGTGGCGCCTCGCGCACGCTGTCGCTGACCCCGGTGGGTGTGGGCTTGACGACGATCACGGTGACGGCCACCACGCCCGACGGCGTGAGTGGCCACGCGCAGTTCGAGTACGGCGCCTCCGTGGCCGCCCCGGACGCGACGAGCACCTATCTCTACGGCTCCGCCGACGCCTCGAGCGCCGTCGACGTGGGCGACGGCTACTTCCTGGTGGCCGACGATGAGAACAGCACGCTGCGCCTTTACAATGGCCAGCACTCCGGTCTTCCCGTCAAGACCTGGAACTTCGACGCTCAGATGGGTAATCCAGCTGAGATCGACCTCGAGTGGTCGGCACGTCACGGTGACACGATCGTGTGGGGCGGCTCTGAGAGCAATTCGAAGACCGGCGACCTGCGGCCAAGCGCCTCGATCGTGTTCGCGACGAATGTAAGCGGCTCGGGCGCGGGCACGGAATTGTCCTTTGCCGGCAGCTATGGCGGCCTGCGCGAAGATCTGCTCGCGTGGGACGCGAGCAACGGGAACGCCTTCGGCTTCGCGGCAGCGGCGCAAGACGGAGTGCAGCCAAAGCAGGAAGCCGGCTACAACATCGAGGGAATGGAGTTCGCGCCGGGTGGCTCGACCACGGCCTACCTCGGTTTCCGCGCTCCGATCGTCCCACCCGCGAACCGGCGGATGGCGCTCGTCGTGCCGGTCACCAACCTGCTCGAATTGGCAGACGGTGGGGTCACGCATGCGCAATTCGGAACCCCGATGGAATGGAATCTTGGCGGCCAGGGTGTTCGGGAGATCCGCAAGAACGCCGACGACCAGTACCTCGTGATCGCGGGTGATGCCGGCGAGGGCGGCACTCAGCATCTCTACACCTGGGATGGCGATCCGGCTCATCAGCCGGTGGCCACCGACACTGCTCTGCCCGCCCCCGAAGCGATCGAAGGCGCGTGGGAGTCGATCGTTAGCGTTCCCGATCCGCTCGGTGACGGTGCCACGATCCCGATGATCGAGGACAACGGCGACACCGTCTGGTACGGAGGCACGACGACCGCCAAGGACCTGGCTCTGGGTCTGGAGAAGGATTGGGCCGACTCGTTCGCGCTCGCGCTGCCCACTCAGACGGTTGCCTTCACCTCCACGCCGTCGGACCCCGCATACGCCGGCACCACATACGAAGTGTCCGCAAGCGGTGGCGCGTCCGGCAATCCGGTTGCCATCGGCATCGATGGCGCAAGCGAACAGGGCGTGTGCTGGATCTCGGGCAACGTGGTCTCGTTCCTCGCCGCGGGTACCTGCGTCGTTGACGCCGATCAGACCGGTGACTTCCAGTATGCGCCGGCCGAGCGTGTCTCGCAGACGATCCACGTCACGACGCCGCCTGCTCCGACGGTGACGCCGGTGATCGGCGGAACCCTCGGGACAAACGGCTGGTATGTCTCAAACGTGACGGTCTCCTGGGAAGTGAGCTCGCCCGTCCCGGCATCCGGCTGCACACCGACGGTCTTGTCCAGTGACACCCACGGCACGGTCGTGAGCTGTACATCCACCTCCGCGGGCGGCAGCACGAGCAGGAGCGTGACGATAAAGCTCGACAGCACCAAGCCCACTGTGGGCTTCTCGGGCAACGCGGGCAGCTACGGGATCACCCAGACGGTCGCGATCGCATGCTCGGCGAGCGACCCGGCGCCGGGCTCGGGCATCGCGTCGAGCTCTTGCCCGAGTGTGAACGCGCCCGCCTGGTCGCTGGGGTTGGATGCTCACACGCTGTCAGCGAGCGCGACCGACAACGCCGGCAACACGAGCTCGGCGTCCACCAGCTTCAACGTGACCGTTACGCCGGCGAGTCTCTGCACCCTTACCGGACAATTCGTGCAGGGCTCGGCGAAGTACCAGCAGCTCAATGCGCTCCAGCGAATCGTGGTGAACGCTCTCGTCACTGGCGGCTGCAATCTGCTCACCCAGATAGCGCCGAAGATCAGTCCCTCTCAGAAGACGACATTCATCAATGCCTACAAGCAGACCGTTCAGGGACTGGCCGGTGCCGGTTGGCTCACACAGCCACAGGCGGGTGCGCTTGTGACGTTCGCCGGCGCTCTGTAGGTCATAGGCGGTGGGTGGCCGCAGCAAGGTTGCAGACAGCAGGTCGCCGGCAGCAAGGTAGCAGGCAGTCTGCAACCAGCGGTGACGTGGGCGACTCGAGACGGGTCGCCCACAACAGCGCTTGTCAGCTACGCCATGTCCGGCGGAATGTTTGCATTGGCCCCGTTCGGGGGAACGAGATAGCGACGGGGGGAAACTCCCCGGCAGGCTAGAGGGCCAGCTCGGGACGGCGCTTGAAGGAGATCAAATGTGCCTGGCAATTCCAGGACAGGTGGTCGAGGTCGTAGACGAGGAGAATCGGCTT
>DATHPT010000310.1:0-37903 GCA_035483615.1 Solirubrobacteraceae bacterium
CGCCGCCCAAGAAGGCAGGGGCGGCCCCCAAGCGCGGGAGCGGCGCTTCGGCGCCCAAGAAGAGCGCCTGAGCTATACGGCGAGCGCGGCCGCTGCCGCTCTGCCCATCGCCTCGGCGGCGGGCGCCAGCGCGTCCGCGGCGATCCGGGTGCGGACGCCCTCGGCGTCGAACGTGTCGGTGACCGCGAGCAGGCACGCCACCTGCGCTCCCGCGGCGGCGCCCAATGTGAACAGCGTCGAGGCCTCCATCTCCACGGCGATCGCCCCGTCCGTCCGCCACTCTCGGCTGCGATTCGAGTCTCGCTCGTAGAAGATGTCGGTGCTCACGATCCGACCCACATGGTGGGCCGGTCCGCCATCGCCCTCGAGCTGCCCACGCAGCGCCTCGGTCAGCCGCTCATCGCCACGGGTGATCTGCTCGGCGCCAAGCGCCACGCTCGTGCCGTCGGCCGCGATCGACTCGCGCGCGAGCACCAGGTCGCCGAGGGCCAGGGCCCCGTCCAGCGCGCCACAGGTGCCCACCCGGATCGCGCGGCGCACGCCGAGGGAGATCAGCTCGTGCAGCACGATCGCCGCGCTCGGGCCGCCCATCCCGGTGCTCTGAATCGTGAGCGGCTGCCCGTCGGATGCAGCTCCGGTGTAGCCCCACAGGCCGCGGTTGTGGTTGAACATCAGCGGCTGCTCCAGCAGCAGCTGGGCGAGCATCAGCGCGCGTCCGGGGTCTCCCGGAAGCAGCACCCGCTCTGCCAGCTCCGTGGTGGGGTGCAGGTGCAGAGGCTCCCGCTCGTCCATGGCCGGCGACTTTAGACTGCCGCTGATGGAGGCGTCCACCACAGGCCAGGCCACCCCTGCCACAGACAGGCCGACGCTCGCCCAGGTCGCCGAGCGCGCCGACGTCTCCGCCGCCACGGTCCGCCGCTGGGTCAAGGACGGGCTCGTGCCCCAATACGAGGGCGCCTGGACACCGGCGGCGGTCGCCCAGGTGCGGATCATCGGGCGGCTGCGCTCCCGCGGTCACACGCTCGAGCAGATCCGCCGCGCCAACGAGAGCGGTCAGCTCGCGGGCTACCTGCAGGGGATGTTCGCGCCGCCGGAGGGCCGCTACACGCTCGAGCAGGCCTCCGAGGCGACCGGCATCGACGAGGGTCTGATCGAGCGCATCTACCTGAGCCTCGGCCTCAGCACGCTGTCGCTGGACACGCTCGACGAGGAAGACATGGAGATGCTGCGCTACCTCTCGGCGATGCTCGGCGCGGGGCTGCCCGAGACCGTCTTCCTGCAGCTCGCGCGCGTATACGGGCAGACCCTCGCCCAGATCGCCGACGCCGAGGTGCGCCTGATCCACATCTACGTGCACGAGCCGATGATGCGCGAAGGCGTGCCCGGAGTGCAGATGGCCGAGGCGATGGAGGGCCTTGCCGGCGAGCTGCTGCCGTTCGCCGCGCCATTCATGAGATACCTGCACGGCCGCTTCCTCGGGCACTTCATCGAGCAGGACGTGATCGGCCACATGGAGGCCGAGCTCTCCGGCGGCACGCTCGAGGAGGGACGCATGCGGGTCGTGATCGCGTTCGCCGACCTGGCCGGCTACACGCGCCTGACCGAGGAGCGCGGCGACGAGGAGGCGGTGGGCGTCGTGGAACGCTTCGTCGAGGCGGTCGAGCACTCGCTGCCGATCGACGCGCGCGTGATCAAGACCCTCGGCGACGAGGTGATGGTGGTCGGCTCCGACCCGGTGGCGCTCACCCGCTGGGCAGTCGACTTCCAGCTCGAGAGCTCCCACGAGGGCCCCGCGCCGCGGATCGGCATCCACTACGGCGAGGCCCTGTACCGCGACGGCGACTACTACGGCCGCGACGTCAACCAGACGGCCCGCGTGGTCGCCCGGGCTGCCGGCGGCGAGGTGCTGGTGACACGCCGGGTCGTCGACGTGGCCAGCGGCGTGGACGGCCTGCGCTTCGAACTGATCGGCGAAATCGGCCTGAAGGGCTTCACCGAGCCGATCGAGCTGTTCCACGCGCTGGCGCCGGAGCGCTAGACGGCGCCATGACCGTCGCCGAGGTCCGCGAGCAGGTGCGAGCCGGCGGCCTGATCCCGGCAGGCTCGACGCTCGTCGCGATGCTCTCGGGTGGTCGCGACTCGGTCTGCCTGCTCGACGTGGCCGTCGCCCTCTGCGGAGCGGCCAACGTGCACGCGCTGCACGTCAACTACGGGCTGCGAGCCGAGTCCCACGAAGACGAGCGCCACTGCCGGGAGCTCTGCCAGGCGCTGGGAGCCCCGATCGAGGTCCTGCGCGCCGATAGGGCAGCGCAGCCAAGCGGCAATCTGCACGCCTGGGCCCGCGAGCTGCGCTACGGCGCCGCGAGCCGGCTGGCCGAGCGACTTGAAGGGCTGCTGGCGAGCGGCCACACCTCCACCGACCAGGTAGAGACGATTCTCTACCGCCTCGCCGCCTCCCCTGGGCGCCGAGCGCTGCTGGGAATGCCCGCGCGCGAAGGGCGACTCGTACGGCCGTTGCTGGGGCTGACACGTGAGCAGACCGCCGCCTACTGCTCCGAGCGGAAGCTGGCTTGGCGCGAGGACCCGAGCAACGACAGCGAGCGCTTCGCCCGCGCCCGGGTCAGGCACGGGCTGGTGAGGGCGCTCGACGCCGTGCACCCGGCCGCCCAGGCCAACGTCCTGCGCACCGCCGAGCTGCTGCGCGAGGAGACCGACCTGCTCGACGCGCTCGTGGACGCCGAGCTGGCCGGAGGCCCGAGGATCGCGCTCGAGCGTCTGCGCGAGCTGGCGCCCGCGCTGCAGCGGCTCGTGCTGATCCGTCTCGCCGAGCAGGCGGCCGGCACATTCGTCCCCCAAGCCGGCGAGCGCGCCGCCGAGATCCTTGCGCTCGGGGCACGCGGAGGCAGAGCCGAGCTGCACGTCGGCGGCCTGGTGAGCGCGGTGCTCGAAGCGGGCGAGCTGCACATGTCGGTGATCCAGCCGCGGCCCCAGCACGACGGTCAATAGACTCCCCGGAGTGGTGCCCATTTCAGAGCGCGTCGCCTCCGCCGAGGACGCCCCGGAAGTGGGGGAGGTGCTTGTCGGCGCCGAGGATCTTCAGCGACGCGTGCGGGAGCTCGGCGAGGCGATCTCCCGCGACTACGCCGGTCGTCCGCTGCTGCTCGTCGGGGTGCTCAAGGGCGCCGTGTTCTTCCTGAGCGACCTGATGCGCTTCATCGACATCCCGGTCGAGGTCGACTTCATGGCGGTCGCCTCCTATGGGTCGGCGACCGACTCCTCGGGGGTCGTCCGCATCCTCAAGGACCTCGACGTGGCGATCGAGGGCCGCGACGTCCTGATCGTCGAGGACATCGTGGACTCCGGGCTCACCCTGCAATATCTGTTGCGCAATCTCGGCTCACGCAACCCCGCCACGCTCGAGGTCTGCGCGCTGCTGACCAAGCCCGACCGCCGCAAGGTCGATCTGCCGACCCGCTACGTCGGCTTTGAGATACCCGACCGCTTCGTGATCGGCTATGGCCTGGACTACGCCGAGCGCCACCGCAATCTCCCGTTCGTTGCGGTGCTGGAGCGTCAGATCGACGCGAGAACGACCCTCCCATCCTCATAATCGGCTCTACTGGACACCATTGGCAGCGGCTGCGCGCCGCGCGCCGTAGCGCCCAAACGGCCGGTATTTCCGGCCTCCCGTGGTACGCTTGGGCACTGGTGGCGACAACCTCGAACGCGCCAACAGACCCAGGATCCAAGCCATGAGCCGATTCTTCAAGAGCGCTGCCTTCCCGATCCTGATCGTGGTCGTGCTCGCCTTCTTCCTGTCAAAGCTGGTCGTCCCCAGCTCGCAGAAGGGGCCCGAACACACCTACCAGACGCTGATCTCCAACGACATCCCCAACCATCTGGTCAAGTCCGCCGAGCTGAAGGTCAAAGACAACGCCGTCGCGGTCACGCTGAACTCGAGCGCCAAAGAAGAAAAATACGAAGTGGGGATCTTCGATCAGCAGGTTCCCCAGCTGGAATCCGAACTGAAGAAGTCCGGCGCCAAGTTCAACGTCGAATCCAACAAGACCAGCATCTGGCCCTCGCTGCTGACCTATCTGCTGCCGCTCGTCCTGATCCTCGGCTTCTGGTTCTTCCTGATCAACCAGGTCCAGGGCGGAGGCTCGCGCGTGATGTCCTTCGGCAAGTCCCGTGCCAAGCGCCTGTCGGCCGACTCTCCGAAGATCACCTTCCGCGACGTCGCCGGCGTGGACGAGGCGGTCGAGGAGCTGCACGAGATCAAGGAGTTCCTGGAGAACCCGAAGAAGTTCCAGGCGCTCGGGGCGCGAATACCCACCGGCGTGCTCCTGTACGGGCCTCCGGGCACCGGCAAGACGCTGCTCGCACGCGCCGTGGCCGGCGAGGCAGGCGTGCCGTTCTTCTCGATCTCCGGATCGGACTTCGTGGAGATGTTCGTCGGCGTCGGCGCCTCGCGCGTGCGTGATCTGTTCGAGCAGGCCAAGCAGAACAGCCCCTGCATCATCTTCATGGACGAGATCGACGCCGTCGGGCGCCACCGCGGCGCCGGCCTCGGCGGCGGTCACGACGAGCGCGAGCAAACGCTCAACCAGCTGCTCGTCGAGATGGACGGCTTCGAGGCAAAGGACAACATCATCATGATCGCGGCCACCAACCGGCCCGACATCCTCGACCCGGCGCTGCTGCGCCCCGGTCGCTTCGACCGCCAGATCGCCGTCGACCGTCCCGACCGCAAGGGCCGCGCGAAGATCCTCGAGGTCCACACTCGCGGCAAGCCGCTGGCCAAGGTGATCGACATCGACGCGCTCGCCGGCCAGACACCCGGCTTCACCGGCGCCGACCTGTCGAACCTGATCAACGAGGCCGCGCTGCTCTCCGCCCGCATCGGCAAGCGCGAAATCGGCCAGGAAGAGCTCGAGGAGGGGATCATGCGCGTGATCGCCGGCCCCGAGAAGAAGACCCGCGTGATGAGCGAGAAGGAGCGTCTGATCACCGCCTACCACGAGATGGGCCACGCGATCGTCGGGCACTTCCTCGAGCACTCCGATCCGGTCCACAAGGTGTCTGTCATCTCGCGAGGCCAGGCGCTTGGCTACACGATCTCGATGCCCCAGGAGGATCGCTTCCTCACGACCAGGGCCGAGCTCAACGACACGATGGCGATGACGCTCGGCGGGCGCGCCGCCGAGGAGATCGTCTTCGACGAGATCACCACCGGCGCCTCCAACGACCTGGAGAAGGTCACCGCCACTGCCAAGCAGATGGTGATGCGCTTCGGCATGAGCGACAAGCTCGGCCCACGCGTGTTCGGCCACGAGCACGGACAGCCCTTCCTCGGCCGCGAGTTCTCTTCCGAGCCCGACTACTCTGACGAGATCGCCCGCGAGATCGACGACGAGGTGCGCCGGATCGTCGAATCCGCCCACCAGCGTGCGAGGAGCATCCTCACCGAACACCAGCAGGACCTCAACAAGATCTCCGAGATCCTTGTCAAGCGCGAGACGATCGAGAAGGAGGAGTTCCTGGCCCTGCTCGACGGCAAGAGCGAGCTCGAAGTCTTCGGCTCCGAGGAGCCCCCGGCGCCCGAGCTGCCGGTGCCGCCCGCCTCGGCTGACAAGCCCGGCCGCGAAGTGCCCCGTCCGCTGCCCCGTCCGGGCCTCGCCGGCGGCACGGCCGACATGACGGTCTCGGACCCAGAGAAGCCGACGCTGACCTGAGCGCACCGGCGAGGCATTTGAACGCTTCTCCGAGGGGATTGGACATAGGCTGGTGGGAGTGAGCGCCTACCGCCTGATGGGGATCGTCAACGTCACGCCCGACTCGTTCTCCGACGGCGGGCTGTTCCTGGACACCGACGCCGCGGTCGCGCATGGACTCGAGCTCGTCGATCAGGGTGCCCACATGCTCGACATCGGTGGGGAGTCCACCCGGCCCGGCGCCGAGCCCGTCGGGGCCGAGGAGGAGCTGCGCAGGGTCCTGCCGGTGATCGAGCGCCTGGCGGACGCGTTGAAGGGGCAGTCCGTCCCCTCGCCCGGAGCCTCGATCGACACCCAAATATCGATCGACACGGCCAAGGCGTCGGTGGCGGCGCGCGCCCTGCAGGCCGGCGCCGTGTTCGTCAACGACGTGAGCGCCCTGCGCGGCGACTCTCAGATGGCGGGAGTGCTGGCTGAGAGCGGCGCCTGTTGCTGCCTGATGCACATGCTCGGCGAGCCTCGCACCATGCAGCGCGATCCACGCTATGGGGACGTGGTGGATGAGGTGAAGGCGTTTCTGGAGGAGCGTCTGGCGTTCGCGGTGGACCAAGGCATCGCCGAGCATCGCATCCTGCTCGATCCGGGCATCGGCTTTGGCAAGACAGCGGAGCACAATCTCGAGCTGCTGCGCCGGCTAGATGAGCTGATGGCGATCGGTCGCCCGATCGTGATCGGCACTTCACGCAAGAGTTTCCTTGGGCGGATTGCAGCAAATGCACAAGGGCGGCCGGAGCCCGTCGCTGCCGTCGCACGCCTGCCCGGGACCATCGCCACCAACGTGATCGCCCTCGAGCGCGGCGCCAGTGTATTTCGCGTCCACGACGTCGCGGCGGTTGCAGCCGCGCTAGCCGTGGTTGTTGCTATAGCAAAAGGGTGACGAGCTCCTATCTACAGATAGCTGGTGGTGAGAAGCCAACACAGGTCGCAGCCCCAAGTTGGGGGGCTTGACAATCTACATCACATGCTGTATAAAAAGCCATGCCCAGTTGATCGTCATGGTCGCGGGCAAACATAGATCGGGTTTGGTCGGTCTCTGTGGTCGACATCCAAATTTGTTTGGCAGGGCCCTTGGGAGAGGGACCGGGTCGTAATTGAGAGAGGGTTGTCGTTCGCGTGTCTTCTTTGGGGAACAGCGTGCTTGAGAGTCTGTGTACCAATGACGTGTCCAAAATAGGACGCGTCAGCGTCGCTGACGCGTCTCTCTCTCTCTCTCTCTCTCTGGGCCACCAAGACTAGTCCCCTTGGTCTGGCCCGGGTAGGCCAGGCTGCGAGCCCCAGAGGGGGCAGGAGGAATGGTGGGCGTCCGAGGGCATGCCTCACCCTCTGCGGCTTTGAGCCGTGGACTGTCGCAACCCAGTCCCTGACTTCTGCAGGCCCACGTATTTCGTGTGCAGTAGCGTCGGGCGCGGCTAATTCCGAGGCTGGTTCGCGCGGAGGAGTTGGCCCTCTTGCGTGACACTTCCAGCAATATCAATCGTTGTGTTTCACCAAACGACGAGGTGCCGGTAACTCTTGAGCTCACCGCTCTTGTCCCTGCGCTGATCGATGGGGCCGGGCACTCGCACGTCGCGGGGATGCAGCGACGGCGGCTTCTCACTGCGGTTATCGAACTCATCCATGAAGGAGGGGTTCAGGCGGTCAGTGTTACAACCCTGTGCGAGCGCGCCGGGCTGTCACGCAGAACGTTCTATGAGCTGTTCGAAGGCCGCGACGGGTGCCTGCACGCAGCGTTTACGGATACCGTCGAAACTGCGACTTTGGTCGCGAGTCAAGCGGTGACGGACGGCATGCGCTGGTGCGAGAAGGTCAGGGCTGGGCTCCTCGCGCTGCTCGCACTGTTTGATGGAAATCCGGGTATGGGTCGCCTGCTGATCGTCGACGCGCTTGGTCTCGGGCGCCAGGTGCTTGCGACTCGCAAGCATGTCCTTGCCGAAGCGGCGCACGTGATCAACGAGGGGCGCGCCGAGGTCCGGACTGGTCGAGCACCTCCGCCGCTCACCGCTGAGGGGATCGTGGGTGCCGTACTCAGCGTCGTCCACGCTCGCATGGTGGACGACGATCCTCAACCACTCGCCGAGCTGACGGGGCAGCTGATGGCGCTGATCGTTCACCCATACCTCGGATCGGTCGCCGCTCGACGCGAGTTGGAGCGGACAACAGTGATGCTCCAACCCCTGGTCGCTCACAGGTTGCCGGCGGATCCTTTCAAAGATCTGCCGATTCGACTCACCTACAGGACCGCGCTTGTGCTCACGTCGATCGCGCGCTCTCCTGGAGCCTCGAACAGACAGGTGGCCACTGCTTCGGGTATCTCCGACGCTGGCCAGATTTCGCGGCTGCTGTCCAGGCTGCATCGGCACGGGCTCGTCCAAGACTTGCGAGTTGGGCCGATAGAGGGGATGGCCAGGGCATGGTCGTTGACCGAGCGAGGCGTAGACGTCCTGCTCGCCATCGGCCAGCCGTTCGCCGTGAACGATTCACGCCGCCGCGACCATCCGCATGGCCCACACACGCACAAGGGGGAACGGAAATGAGCTTCGCAAATAGAGAGAAAACCAAAAGAGGAGTCCAACCGATGTTCTCAACTCTACGCTCGCGTCTCACCTACGCGAATCTAACGGTCACGCTTGCACTCGTATTCGCGATGACCGGTGGTGCCTACGCGGCGGGCAAAATACTGATCACCTCCACCAAGCAGATAAAGCCAAGCGTGCTCCATCAACTGCAGGGCAAGGCCGGGTCGAAGGGGCCCGCCGGCCTTCAGGGGCCTGCCGGTCCGCAGGGGCCTGCCGGTGCCGCGGGGTCAAAGGGTGAAACGGGCGCGCCGGGGACGTCGGGCAAAGACGGCCTGCAGGGTGAAGAAGGCCCGCAGGGCAAAGAAGGCAAAGAAGGTAAAGAAGGATCACCATGGACCGCCGGCGGGACGCTCCCCAGCGGTCGGACTGAGACTGGGACCTGGGCGGTCGAACGGAGCAGCTTCGTCGGAAATGAAGGTCAGACGGTGCCGATCTCGTTCACACTCCCCGTGGGGCTCGCCAGCAATGAAGTGGGTACAGCTGTCTACGTCAAGAAGACGGAAGTGGGAACCCCCACAGGTGGGTGTGAAGGCACGATTGAACACCCGACCGCGCCACGCGGCACCCTTTGCGTATACGTCGAAGAAGAAGAAAACGTTGGCCTTGTACTCGGTGGGCTGATCACCTTCCATAGCAAAGTGGGCTTCGGTCAGTCAGGGGCATTTGTGAAATACCTGGCTCACGGAACTGAAGAAACACCGGGCGAGATCACCGATAGGGGCGTTTGGGCCGTGACCGCGCCTTAGGTTGGAGACACCGATGCTCAATACACATGAACTTCCGCAGATGAGAACTCCCGAAGGCCCCGTTTATGCCCTCAGCCTCGGGGCCTGGGAGCGCAAGGCTGGCTTTGCGCTGGTGCTACTGACGAGTGTGGTGGCAGTGATATGGCTCACCTTCGTCTCGACGGCTCAAGCCGGCTATGAACCGGTCGGGGTTTTTGCCGAAAGTGGCGAAGGCAGCCTCGGCGGTGGTCCGAGTGGCCTTGCGGTCAACGATACAACCGGAGAAGTATACGAGGCCGACCAGGCGGAGAGCAGAGTGCTGAGGTTCGATTCGCGTGGTAATTTCCTCGCGGACTGGGGCTGGGGTGTCGCCAGCGGAGCAAGGGAATACCAGCGATGTGGTCCGGCGGAAGCACTCAACACCGTATGCAACGAAGGTGAAGGTGGCGGTCAGTTCGGCGAAGGGGCCGGGGAGCTTGCCGACCCGGATGCGATTGCTGTGGATCCAGTCACGGGCGATGTCTACGTAGAGGCGGCAGGTCGGCAGAATGGAGTGGTTCAGGTATTCAGTGACGAAGGCGAAATCATAGGAAGTTTTGGCGAAAAGGGAACAGGCAGTCCTGAAAAGATTCAATCGCCGGGCGGAGGCATCGCCGTGGACGCTTCGGGTGATGTATATCTGATCGATAGTGGTGAAGCTAGTGGCTATGGTCCGCGGGTGATGGAGTTCCGCCCCGAATCTCCCGGCGACTACAAAAGTTACGTCTATGCTGGGCGGTCACATGACTTGTTTGTTGGTGCTCATTCTAGCTCAGCAAATAGTCTTGCGGTCGATTCGCACGGCGATTTTTACCTTGCAGGTGGAGAACGGGTATACAGATTCGAGGCGTCCGACCTTGCCAATCCGACGTGGGAACGGCGATTCCCGTCGCTTCGCGGACTTGCTGTGGACCCTACGAGCGGGGATGCATTCGTCTACTCATACGGAGAAAAGAAGTACAACAAGCTAGATTCCGACAACGGTGAAACGCTCGAGGTGTTTCCCGTCACTGAAGGGTCCAATGGGGAATCGGTCGCTATCGGCGGCGCCGTTTTCAATCCGAGCATGGTCTGGGATGCCGGGTCACCCGCGGGAGTCCTATACACCGACATCGGCGCCAATTCGGATACGGGAAGACGTGCTCACGGTATAATTTTTGCTCAGCCGCCGGTATTCCCTCCGACAATTGTGGCGGAGTCGGTGTCGGCGGTCGGCTCTACGTCGGTCTCGCTCGTCGCGCAGGTGAATCCCAATGGGTATGAGACGCGTTACCATTTCGAATACGGCAGCGAAGACTGTTCTATGGGTGGTTGCGTCGAAGCGCCGGTTGGGGGTGGTGATCTTGGCGCCGGTCAGGAATCGCTGACTGCATCTGTGACGTTGTCTGGCCTGCATTCCGGTAGCACCTATCACTATCGTGTGACTGCGACGAACCAGTTTGGCACTTCCCGGGGGGAGGATGGCGTCTTCACGACGTTTGCGTCGTCGGCCGGGTTGCCAGACGGTCGTGTATATGAGATGGTCTCGCCGGCGTTCAAGCAGGGAGAGGATGTCTTTCCGCCGGGCGGCGAATATGGTCCTTGTCAGTGCGAGCCGGGTGAACCAAACCCAAAGGCGCCGATGCAGAGTGCGCCGGACGGCGACTCGGTCGTGTACGAGGGCTTCCCGTTCTCCTTGCAGGGTGGCGCGGTTGGCGAAAATGAGTATCTATCAACCCGCACCGCCACGGGCTGGCACACTCGCGATCTCAGTCCGACGTTGATGAATCGCGGCAGCGGCCGCTACTGGGCATTCTCATCGGATCTCTTGCATGGGATGTTGGAGCAGGGCAGTCCGTCGTTGGCGCCCGATGTCCCCGCTGAATACGAGGATTTGTATCTGCAGGACGACCAGGGTGGCGGTCTGCAACCGTTGCTGACCTCGGTTCCCTCGAACCGCTCTGGCAGTCTACCTTCCAATCTGTTCACCCTGCGTTTCGCCGGCGCATCATCGGACTTTACCCGGGTCATGTTCGAAGCTGACGACGTACTGACCTCGGCGACGCAGTTTGCGCCGGCACCCGAAGACGGTGGCCCCGAGAGTGGGTCCTCCGGCACGAGCAAACACAATCTTTACGAATGGACAGATGGTTCTCTGAAGTTGATAAATGTCTTTCCGGGGAACGCGACCACGAAGGCGGCCGCTGAAATCGGGTCTGGCAAGCAGCTGGCGAGCACGACCGAATCGGGCCCGGATTTCAGTCATGCAGTCTCCGACGATGGGTCGCGCATCTTCTGGACGGACACGCAGAGCAAGCGCGTGTATGTTCGAGTGGATGGTGAAAGGACACTCGAAATCCCGGATGCCGGCGCGTTCCTCACGGCAGCGGCAGACGGTTCGCGGGTATTGCTGAGCGATGGGCACATGTACGATCTGGGAACCTCAAAACTCACGGATCTTACTGGGGGGCACGGTGGCTTCCAAGGCATATTGGGGGCCGGCGAAGATCTTTCGCGTGTCTATTTCATTGACACCGAAGTGCTGACCGGCGCCGAACAGAACGACGAGGCTGGGATGGCGCAGACGGATAAGGACAACGCTTATGCGTATGACGCCGAAACGGGTGGGATTCGATTCATCGCGACTCTGTCCGCGAAGGATAACGGGGTCGGAGTAGGCGAAATACTCGGGTCATGGAAGGCGTCGCCGTCCAATCGCCTGGCCCAGGTGACCGCTGACGGTCGTTTCCTGGCATTCGTGTCTTTCCAGTCGCTCACCGGCTATGACAACACAGGGGTCCAGGGTGGTGCATCAGACTCTGAGGTGTTCGAGTACGACTCTGCGTCCGGTGGTCTGGTGTGTGTGTCATGTGGGCCGCAGGGAGTGCGTCCGACTGGTGGCTCGCGCCTCGGTTTGATCGATCCTTTGCAGTCGATCTTCCCCCAACCCCATGATCTTGCCGAGGACGGTCGTGTGTTCTTTGACAGTCGCACGGTGCTCTCGCCCCATGACGTCAATGGCAGCGTTCAGGATGTCTATGAGTATGAGCCCGCAGGGATCGGCACGTGTGCACAAAAAACTGGTTGCATTTCTCTGATCTCGGCTGGCAGCAGCAGCACGGACTCCGAATTCGTGGACGCGACGCCGTCTGGCTCCGATGCGTTCTTTACAACGCATAGTCAACTAGTAGTCGAAGATCAGGATGACCTGGTCGATTTGTATGACGCCCGGGCGGGCGGTGGCTTTCCTGAACTGACCGCACCGATATGTACTGGTACAGGCTGTCAGGGAATCCCCAGTGCCCCGCCTATCTTCGCGACTCCTTCGAGTGTGACGTTCGAGGGTGTGGGCAACTTTGCTGCGTCGACGCCCGTCAGAGCGCGCAAGGCGACCAAGAAGAGAGCGAAGAGGTGTCCGCGGTCGGGTAAGCGCCGTCGGGGTAGATGTGTCCCGGTTCACCACGCAAAGAAGGGGAAGCGCATGACCGCGGCACGTAAAGGGCACAGCACCGGGAGGGTGAAATGAGCATTCGGTTGGCGACTGCAACAGTGAGAAGAATGTGCTTTGCGGCGCTTGGAAGAATGACGATCGCGGTCATGACCTGCGCTGTGTTGGTTTTGATCTCAGCGGGCGTCGCGCAGGCAAGTTTTGGGATTGTTCCGGGCAGCTTCAAGGTCACGGCTTTGAACCGCGACGGCTCGATCGATACGCAGGCTGGTTCGCACCCGTTCGAGTACAACGTCACGTTTGCGTTCAACCTGAACTCCGAAAAAGAACCCGAAGGCGATGTGCGCGACATTGACGTCAACCTCCCGCCGGGACTGGTAGGCGATGCAACGACGGTCCCGAGATGTTCGGATGAAGAATTCGCTGGGAACTCGGTGAAATGTTCTGGCAATACTCAGGTTGGCGTTCTGCGCGTTACCCTTCAGGGGTCCGGACGTACTGAACAGCCCCTTTACAATCTGGAACCTTCGCGCGGCGAAGCGGCCGAGCTGGGCACCACTGTGGATGGATTCAACGTGCTCGAGAATGTGTCTGTGCGCACGGGTAGCGATTATGGCTTGTCGGTCGATACCAGCAATATTCCAGCGACAGGAATAGTGGACGTTTCGGAGACGGTCTGGGGTGTGCCGGCGGATTCGAGTCACGACCCCGAACGCAAGTGCTTTGTCGGCCTGTCCATTGTGAACGGCTGTGCCAGTGGTGTTGTGCCGAAATCGTTTCTGACTTTGCCGACGGTGTGTGACGCTCCGCCGATTGCGAGGATGGATGTGGACTCGAGGGAAACCCCGGGTATGTTCTTCCCCGATCCCCCTGAAACGGCATTGTCGGTGGACAGTGGCGGTAATCCAATTCCATTGACAGGTTGTGAAAGGCTGACGCTTGAACCGTCGTTGAAAGTGGCGCCAGACACGCAGGCGGCAGATACGCCTGCTGGACTAACGGCTGAAGTAAAAGTAGGGCAGGCTGCTTTGGGGTCCCCGGAAGGCCTGTCTTCGGCGGACCTGAAGAACACGATGGTGGAGTTGCCCGAGGGTGTCGTGATCAATCCTGGGCAGGCCGCTGGATTGCAGGCGTGTCCCTATTCGCAGGATGGCGTGGGGACCGAAGGCCCGCCGTCGTGTCCGAACGCATCCAAGGTCGGAACCGTCTCTATCAAGACGCCGTTGCTCGAAGAAGAACTGGAAGGCAACGTCTATGTGCTGCCGGCCAGCCCACCAAACATCGAACTGCTCGTGGCGCCAGCGGACCCGAGAGCAGGGGTGTATGTGAAGCTGATCGGCAAGGTGCACATGGACGCTGCTACTGGTCAGCTCACAACGACGTTTACAGAAACCCCGCAACTGCCATTTACAAGGTTCAGATTGTCTTTCAGCGGTGGCGCCCAAGCGGCCCTGAGCACTCCCGTATCGTGTGGCACGTACACTACAAACGCCGATTTCACTCCGTGGGGGACGCCATTCCAGGCTGACGACCTGACAAGCGACAGCTTCACCGTCACGACCGGGGTCGGGGGCGGCGCATGTCCAGCGAGCCTGCCATTCACACCCAGTATGATCGCCGGAGCGACCACTGACCAAGCTGGTGGCTATACAGACTTCTCGCTGCTGCTGAGCAGACCCGACGACCAGCAGCGTGTGTCTGCTTTGCGATTCGAGACGCCCGAGGGTTTGCTGGGAATGATCAGCAAGGTTCCGCTCTGCCCCGAACCGCAAGCCAGCGAAGGGTCATGCTCAGCGACATCGCAGATCGGCCATACAGTGGTTGAGGCGGGTCCGGGGCCATATCCGCTGGTTGTTCCCCAGCCGGGAGAGCCACCTGCCCCGATTTATCTGACGGGTCCATATAGAGGCGCCCCATACGGATTGTCGATCGTGGTTCCGCTGCACGTAGGTCCTTTCACACTGCAAACACAGATCGTGCGCGCGAAGATCGAAGTGGACCCGTTGACCTCGCGATTGACGGTCTCGACGGACCCGCTTCCACAGATCATCGATGGTGTTCCCGCGGATCTGCGCGCGATAAACGCTGTGATCGATAGGCCAGGGTTCATGTTCAACCCAACCGATTGCAGTCCCCAGGAATTCTCGGGTGACGCGACCAGCGACGGGGGCGTGAGCACCACGATCTCAAGTCACTTTCAGATGGGATCGTGTCAGAGCCTGAGGTTCAAGCCGAACTTCAAGGTGTCCACGAATGGGAGGACGTCGCGTAAGGACGGTGCGGGTCTGACCGCCAAGATCCTCTATCCCACAGGAGCGTTGGAGCACAACCAAGCATCTGGCCAGTCGAATATCGCTTCTGTGAAGGTGGATCTGCCCAAGCAATTGCCATCACGGTTGACGACCTTGCAGCATTCGTGTACCTCGGCGCAGTTCGAAAATAACCCGGCTGGCTGTCCGGCGGCCTCGGTTGTGGGGCACGCAAGTGCGATCACACCGGTGTTGCCGGTACCGGTCAGTGGTCCTGCGTATTTCGTGTCCTACGGCGCGGCCAAGTTCCCCGAACTGGTGATCGTGCTGCAGGGCTACGGTGTCACGATCGACCTTCACGGGGAAACGTTCATCAACAGCCGGACGAATATCACGAGCAGTACGTTTCGACGAGTCCCGGACGTGCCGATCACGAGTTTCGAACTCAGTCTGCCTGAGGGACCCAATAGTGCGCTGGTGGCCCCACGTGGGAAACTGTGTTCGAGCAAACTGGTCATGCCGACCGCGTTCACCGGGCACAACGGGGCTGTAATCCATCAGAACACCCCGATCATGGTCACCGGTTGCCCGAAGCATGCTGGCCATGTGCCCAAGAAGCGTCACAACAAGAAGAGGTGATGTCTCCTCGCCCTCCTGGTGGCGGCTGCTAGGTTGAGCGGCAAATGGACGGCGACGGTCACGACGAGCTGAGCGACGAGGAGCACGACGAGCGCGACCTTCCCGAGGATGAGGAGCCTGAGGAGGGCTCCGACTACGGAGAGGACGAGGACGAGAGCTTCGAGACCGTCACGATCGAGATCAGCGGCCTGTCGCTCTACACCCACCACGGTGTCAGCGAGGCGGAGCGCGAGATCGGTCAGCGACTGCTCCTGGACCTGCGCCTCGACGTCGGCGAGACCGACGCCACGGTCACCGACCGCGTGGAGGACACGGTCGACTACGCCGAGGTCTGCCAGCTGGTGGCGCTCGTGGCCCAGCAGCGCTCCTACAAGACGCTCGAGCGTCTGTGCAGAGCGATCGCCGACCGGCTGCTCGCCGACTTCGAGCTGGAAGGGGTCTGGGTGAAGGCCTCCAAGCCCGAGCCCCCGATCCCCTTGCCCGTGGACGACGTGTCCGTCGAGGTCTGGCGCGAGGCCCGCGAGTAGGGCCAGGCGCCTGCCTTGACAGATTAGTTAGCAGTCACTAATCTGCTGCTCGATGAGCTCGAGCGGCACACACAGGCAGCAGCGATGATCGCGCGGCTCGCGGATCTCGCCGTCGTGCACTCGCGGCGGACCCTGCTGATCGCGGGCGCGGTGTTCCTGCTCGCGGCCGCTCTCGGCGGCCCCGTGGTGTCGATCCTCAAGAGCGAAAACTCCGACTTCCAGGACCCCAAGGCACAGAACCAGCAGGTGCTGAAGGCAATCGAACACGCCACCGGGCAGAGCGCCACCTACGGGCTCGCGGCGCTCGTGCCGAGCCGGGGTGACGTGCGCAGCGACGCTGCCGCCCAGCGCGAGAGCGCCCGTGTGGCAGCGCTGCTTGCCGAGCAGCCCGGCTTCCAGCGTGCCATCGACTATGGCGGGACCGGGCCCGGCTCACACCTGCCGCTGCTCGTCTCCCGCGACGGCCACCAGACGCTCGTGCTGGCCGCGTTCGCCACCCGCGAAGACTCGACCCATGCAGTGGAACGCGTGCGGCCCCTGCTCGCCGGCGGCGGAGTGCGCTTCGGGGGCAACGACCTTGCCTTCGACGAGATCAACAAGACCACCTCCTCGGATCTCGAGCGCGCCGAGATGTTCGCGTTCCCGATCCTGCTGCTGCTCTCCTTCTGGGTGTTCCGAGGCCTGATCGCCGCTGCCCTGCCGCTGCTGGTGGGTGGCTTTGCGATCGTCCTCACCTTCCTGCTGCTGCGCTTGATCGACCAGTTCGCCGGCCTGTCGATCTTCGCGGTCAACCTCGTCACGGGTGTCGGCCTCGGCCTGGGGATCGACTACAGCCTGTTCGTGCTCTCCCGCTATCGAGAGGAGATGGCAGGCGGCGCCGACACCCGCGCCGCGATCCAACGCACCATGCAGACGGCCGGGCGCACGGTGCTCTACGGCTCGCTGACCGTCGCGGGCGCGCTTGCCTCGATGCTCGTGTTCCCCTTGCGCTTCCTCTACTCGATGGGCGTCGGCGGAGCGCTCGTGGCGCTGTCCGCCGGGGCGGTCTCGTTGATCGTGCTGCCCGCCGTGCTGGTCGTGCTCGGGCCCCGCATCGACGCGCTCGCACCCGCCCGCCTGCAGCGCAGCGCGGCACGCTCGGCTCAATCGGCCGAAACGGGCGCCTGGTTCCGGCTCGCCCGCGGGGTCATGCGCCGTCCGGGCCTGGTCGCGCTGCTGACAGCTGTGCTCCTGCTGGGGATCGCCTCCCCCGCGCTGCGCCTGAACTTCACCCCCGCCGACGCCCACGTGCTGCCCGCTTCCTCCCAGGCGCGCCAGGTCGCCGAAACGCTCACCCACGACTTCGGAGTCGACGCCTCCCAGACGATCACCCTGGTGGTGCGGGCCCCGGCCGGCGCGGGAGCGCACGTCGCGGCGATCGCCACCCAGGCCAAGCGGATCGCCGGGGCCCAGGCAAGCGTGGGCCCGCAGCGATACGCAGGCCGCGGCGTGTGGGAGATCGAACTGCAGCCCAGGGGCACCGATGGAGCCCCCGCCAACCAGGCGCTCGTGAGGGAGCTGCGCACGATCGCCGCGCCCCCAACCCTGCTCGTGGGGGGCGCCACCGCCTGGTTCGTGGACCAGAAGGCGGCGATCTCCGCCCACCTGCCGCTCGCGCTGACGATCCTCGCGGTGATGACCGTCGGCTTCCTGTTCCTGATGACCGGCTCCCTGCTGCTCCCGTTCGTGGCGCTCGCCATGAATCTGCTGACGGTCGCGGTGGGGGCCGGCCTGCTCGTGCTGATCTTCCAGGACGGCCACCTCGGCGGGCTGTTTGGCTTCACCCCGATCGGTGGCCTCGAGGAGTCCAACCTCGTGCTGCTGTTCGTGATCGCTTTCGCTCTGTCCACCGACTATGGCGTGTTCCTGTTCGGGCGCATCAAGGAGGCCCACGACGACGGCCTTGCCACGCGCGATGCGGTCGCCTACGGCCTGGAGCGCACCGGGCGCCTGGTCACCGCCGCGGCGCTCCTGTTCTGTGTGGCGATCGGCGCGTTCGCCACCTCCCACATCTTCTTCGTCAAGCAGCTCGGCGTCGGGGCCACGCTTGCGGTCGCGATCGACGCCACCTTCGTCAGGGCCCTGCTGGTGCCGGCGATCATGGGGCGGCTCGGGGATCTCATCTGGTGGGCGCCGCGGCCGTTGCGGCGTTTTCACATGCGGTTTGGGGTGCGCGAGGGTGGGCTGGGGGAGGCCGGGCGGGCGTAGGAGTGTGACGACAGCAGGCAGCAGGTACGCCAGTAGTTTCTTAAACGACTTGACAGCTAGCACCAGTTACGGTATAAAGTGCCATGTCCTGCCCTCCGTAAGGGTGCGGGTCGAACATAAGGTCGGGTTTGGGGTTGGCCTCTGTGGTCGATGACAAACGTTTGACAGGGCCCTTGGGAGAGGGACCGGGTCGTTTTTGAGAGGGAGTTGTTTCGCGTGTTTTCTTTGGGGAATGGCGTTGTTGAGAGTCCGTGTGCTTCTGGCGGGTCCGTTATAGGACGCGTCAGCGTCGCTGACGCGTCTCTCTCTCTCTCTCTCTCTCTCTCTCTGGGCCGGCCGGTCTCTAGCCGCTAGTCCCTTTTGCCGCGGCAGGGCTGCGCGGCCGGCCGGCTGTAGAAGCCGGCTTGACTTCTCGCGCGCAGTAGGCGCGCTTTCAGCTTTGTTCTCCGGTCGTCGCGGGCTCGCGGCGACCTCGTGCTGTGTATCAACCCCGATGGGAGGGATCTAGATGTTCACTGGTATGCGTAGGCATCTGACTTATGCGAACGTCGCTGCAACGCTGGCGCTCGTGTTCGCGATGAGCGGCGGCGCTTACGCCGCGAGCAAATTCCTGATCACCTCCACCAAACAGATCAAGCCGAGCGTGCTCTCGCAGCTGAAGGGGAAGGCCGGGGCTGCAGGGGCACAGGGGCCGGCGGGACCCGCGGGGTTGCAGGGGGCTCCCGGTGCGCCGGGCGCCAAAGGTGAAACGGGGGCCGCGGGCGTGGTGGGCAAAGATGGCGCGACTGGGAAAGAAGGCGCTCCGGGGAAAGAAGGCAAAGAAGGTAAAGAAGGCTCGCCTTGGACCGCCGGTGGGACGCTGCCGAAGGGGAAGACGGAGACGGGGACTTGGAGGGCCGAAGCTCATGATCTGGCAGGCGTACCGCACGAACTGGTGGGCTCGGTCATCTCATTTCCAATTCCGGTCGGGCTTGAAGAAGGTGAACGGGGCAAGGCTGTCTACGTGAAGGTTGGAGAAGCTCCCAAGGAAGGTTGTGAAGGAACCACCGAAGCTCCCACTGCGCCCAAGGGCACCCTCTGCATCTACGTGGCCAAGGAAAAAAACGTTGACCTTTTCGTGGCCGGCGGCGTGTTTGAGGAAAAGGAAGGCTTCGGCAGGACTGGGACGATGCTCGAGATGGTGACGATCGAAAATACCCCAGATCCGGGACTCGGACAGATCGAAACCGAAGGCACCTGGGCCGTAACGGCGCCCTGAGGTTGTGGTCATGAGTCGAATTCTCCAATCCGGTGAGGACGGTAGGATGGTTGCTCGCGGCTCCCACGGCGTGTTCGTGAATGTTCAGTCCGGCCGCTATTTGGTTTCCGTGCTTTTCGCCACGCTTGTCGCCGCGCTCGTGTTGGCCGTGCCTGCGAACGCCAACTTCGAACTGGTAAAGACATTTGCCGAAGGACAGGGTCCTTCGGGCGAAAACCGTCCTGAAGGGCTCAGTGGCGGTCCGGGCGGCCTTGCGGTAGACGATCAGTCTGGTGACCTCTATGAGGCGGACGGGGGCAACGATCGGATCATGCGGTTCGACTCTCAAGGAGATTTTTTGGAAGCGTGGGGCTGGGGTGCCGGCGACGGCAAAGAAGAATATGAGCGGTGTGGACCAGATGGGGAACCGGCCTACCCCACGTGTCCGGGTCGCAACGCTAAGGGTGAATCTCTTCCACGTGAAGGAGCAGGAGAATTTGACGGTTTGACCGAGGTCGCCATTGACCAAAGTACCGGTGACGTTTATGTAGAGACCGGTGGCAAACAAAGTGGTTTGTTTGATGTATTCAGTCCCACCGGGGAATTGATAGGAAGTTTTGGCGAACACGGTGAAGAAACCCCTGAACAGATTCAGAGTGCAGAGGGACCAAGCTCGCTGGCAGTTGACTCTTCCGGGGACCTTTACCAGATCGATGGGGGCGAAAAGCGTGGATCCCGGGTGGTTGAGTTCAAGCCTGAATCCGCTGGCGATTACGGTCATTATGTATACGCCGGCGAACCATTCCATGGGAATTTTCCAGCTTCCGCACGCGAACTGGCAGTAGATGCTCAGGGGGATATATATCTGGCCAGCGAACACGCAATATATAAGTTCGAAGCGGGTAAATTCGTCACCCCGACCTGGGAATTTAAAGCTCCTTCGGTTGCGAGCTTGAGCGTCGATCCTAGTAGCGGTAGAGCCTTTTACTACGCAAGAAACAAGAATGAATTCCACGAGCTTAATGCATCTGGGGACGAAAGCGCGAGTTTCAAGAGTGCGCAAGGCCTGGGATCGCCAGTTGCCACTGCGTTCAACCCAAACGCGGTATTTATCGCCGGTCGTGCTCCGGGGGTGGTGTACGTTGATCTTTCCTTTGGCGTGGATCATCCCACGCCGCCAACGGGTTTGATCTTTGCGCAGGCCCCCGTGTTCCCGCCTTCGATCGACGGGGAGTCGACGAGTGGTGTCGGGTCTACTTCCGCATCGCTTGATGCGTCGATCAATCCACGCGGTTATGAGACTAGCTATCGCTTTCAGTATGGTAGCGAAGACTGCTCTGTTCACATGTGTGCAGAAGCGCCTGTGGGTGGCGCAGATCTTGGTGCGGGCCAGGAAGATTTGACTGCTGGAGCCACGCTGTCAGGTTTGACGCCGGGTACTACGTATCACTATCGTGTATTGGCGTCGAACCAGTTCGGTACGGTCGAAAGTCTGGATCAAACGTTTACCACATACCCCCTATCGGCAGTTGGTTTGCCTGACAGACGGGTGTATGAGCTTGTCTCACCGGCGTTCAAGGATGGTGGCGAGGTCTTTGTCCCGTTTCCCGCGGCGAGCACTTGCGGATGTGGGCCAGGCGAAAACGCGCTGTCGATGCCTGAGCAGAGCGGACCCGACGGCGATTCGGTTGTCTACACCGGTTTTCCGTTTTCGGCGTCCGGTGGCACGGCCAACGACAACGAGTATCTCTCCACCCGTACCGCTACTGGTTGGCAGACGCGGGACTTGAGTCCGCCGCTCGAGGCGTCTGGGTTTGGAGGCTATAGTGCTTTCTCATCAGACCTTACGATCGGAGTCCTGACGCAGTCGACGCCGGCGTTGGCACCTGAAGCTCCGTCTTGCTATCGCGATCTTTATGTTCATGAGAGTGAAGCTCCGGTGGACGAGCAGTCACCGTTGCTGACTGCTAGTCCACCGAACAGATCTTGCAGCGAAACAGGAAGCGCTAGCTTTGACATGGACTTTGCTGGCGCGTCATCGGACTTTAGTCACATAGTTTTCGAGGCAAACGATGTGCTAACCGGAGCGACGGCGTTCGCTCCGGTTCCCGAAGACGGGGGGCCCAGCAATAGTGCCGTGGGTCTGACACACAACAATCTGTACGAGTGGACGGCCGGCGGATTGCGACTGGTGAATGTGCTGCCGGGCAATACTGTGTCCCATGCCTGGGCGGTGTTGGGAGCTGGGACGGATCTAGCGACGACTACGGAATCTGGTCCTGATTACAGTCATGCCATTTCTGCCGACGGGAAGAGGATCTTTTGGACGGATGAGGCGAGCCGGCGGCTATATGTCCGCGAAACGGGTGAAACCACGGTTGAAATTCCAGATCGGGGGGAGTTCCTAACGGCTACGCCGGATGGAGCAGCAGTTTTGCTTAATGACGGTCATATTTACGATCTGGAAACGAAAGCTCTTGTAGATCTGACCGGTGGGCATGGTGGCTTTCAGGGAATCTTGGGTTCCAGCGAAGACCTTTCGCGTGTCTATTTCGTGGATACGGAAGTTCTTAGCGGTAGAGAACAGAACGCTCAAGGCGCAAGCGCGCAAGCAGGTAAGGACAACGCTTATGCGTATGAGGCGGCGTCTGGCACTTCGCGCTTCATAACCACTCTCTCACCTCAAGATAACGGTACCGGCGTGGGCGGGGAAAGTGGCTCGATCTTGGGTGTGTGGGTGGCTGCGCCGTCTAATCGTCTCGCACAGGTGACCTCTGATGGGCGGCTGCTTGCGTTTATGTCGAGACTGCCCTTGACGGGTTACAACAATATTGATGCCTTGACGGGTAGACGTGACTTCGAGGTGTACGAGTACGACTCGACGGACGGGACGTTGTCGTGTGCGTCGTGTAGCCCGACTGGGACGCCGCCGGTCGGGGAATCACGGTTGGGGCTGATGAAGCCGCTCGAGTCGACGTTCCCTCAGCCGTACGACTTGTCGAACGATGGGCGCGTATTCTTCGACAGCAGTTCGAGGATTTCGCCGTATGACGTGAACGGACGAGTACAGGATGTGTACGAGTATGAGCCTCAGGACGTCGATTCGTGCACTCGAACCGGTGGCTGCATCTCGCTAATCTCCAGCGGTTCCGGGACCGGAGATTCAGAATTCGTGGACGCCGACCCGAATGGCGAAAATGTTTTCTTCACCACGCGCGAACACCTTGTCCCTGAAGATCAGGATGATCTCATCGACTTGTATGACGCTCGTATCGACGGCGGTTTCCCAGCGATCACGCAACCGGCGTGCACTGGCACCGGTTGTCAGGGTGTACCCAACGCACCACCGATCTTTGCGACGCCCTCGAGCGTAACGTTCAATGGTGTAGGAAACCTTCCTGCACCAACGGTGAAGGCGACGGTCAAGAAGAAGGCGAAATGTGCGAAGGGCAAGACATTCGCGCACGGAAAGTGCGTCAAGGCCAAACGCAAAACGAAGAAGGCCGCCAGATCCAAGGCGAAGCGCAGCAAGAGAAGCCAACGCGGCGGTGTCATCAACAAAGGGAGCAGATCATGAGGCGGTTCGGACTGTCGCCAGCGCTTGTCACGACGGTGACACTGGTTGCGATGTTTGGTGTCTGCGCTACGAATGTGGTGGGTGAGGCCGACGCGAGCTTTGGCTTGATTCCGGGTAGCTTCAAGGTCACAGCGCTGAACCGCGATGGAACGATCGATACGCAGGCAGGATCGCATCCGTACGAGTACAACGTCAGATTTGCGTTTAATATGGATAGTAGAGAAAAAGTGGAAGGCAACGTGCGGGATATTGACGTGAACCTTCCGCCGGGCTTGGTTGGTAGTACGAGCACTGTCCCAAAGTGTCCTAGGTCTGAATTTGAGGGAGGGGAACCGGCTTGTTCCGGTAATACGCAGATAGGTGTGCTTGAAAGCCGAATAGATGGTCTTGGCATCATTAAAGAAGCCGCGATTTATAGTGTCGTGCCGCCCCGCGGAGTAGCTTTGCGATTGGGTACCAGCGCAGCCGGTGACAATGTGTTCGAGGACGCTTCGGTGCGCACAGGTGAAGACTATGGCGTATCGGTTGACACGAACAACGTTCCGGTCAATGGTGTGGAGCAGGTGTCAGAGACGATCTGGGGCGTGCCCGCCGAAGCGGGCCATGACCCTGAACGCACCTGCGTAATACCGGGAGGCGGCAAAATCAAAGGTTGCCCCAGCGGCATCCCTCCGAAGGCGTTCTTGACGCTCCCGACATCGTGTGATGGTCCCCTGCTCTCCACGATGAACGTCGACTCAACCGAGGCCCCGGGAGTGTTCGTACCCGACCCGGCGGAAGCCACCTTGTCAACCGACGCAGGCGGTAACCTGGCTGACCTGACAGGTTGTGAACGACTGCTGTTCGAACCGTCGTTGAAACTTTCGCCCGATACCGCGGCAGCGGACACTCCCGCAGGGTTGACCGCCGAAGTGAAAGTGGGCCAGGGTGGTCTTGAAAGCCCTGAAGGCTTGTCTGCCGCGGATTTGAAGAACACGAAGGTCGTGCTGCCTGCGGGTGTGGCGATCAATCCCGGTCAGGCCGCGGGACTGCAAGCCTGCCAGCCGGATGAGACGGGCCTGGGGACCGAGGGTCCGCCTTCGTGCCCGAACGGGTCGAAGGTTGGCACCGTGTCGATCAAGACGCCATTGCTCGAAGAGGAACTCGAAGGCAACGTGTACGTCCTGCAGGCGAACCCGCCGGATCTCGAACTGCTGGTGGCGCCGGAGGATCCGGTTGCGGGGGTGTACGTCAAGCTGATTGGCCATGTTCACCTGGACGAAGCGAGCGGTCAGCTCACGACGACTTTCACAGAAACGCCCCAACTGCCGTTCACGAACTTCAAGCTGTCCTTCAGCGGCGGTGCACAAGCGGCACTCTCGACACCGCTTACGTGTGGAACATACACCACGCACACCGACTTCACACCATGGGGCACTCCTTTCCAGGCGGACGATCTGACTACAGACAGCTTCGCGATCGCCAGCGGCACCGGTGGCGCGCCGTGCCCTGGCCCAAGCCTGGCGTTCACGCCGAGCATGATCGCCGGCGCCACCACGGACCAGGCGGGAGGCTTTACCAGCTTCTCACTGCTGCTGACGCGCCCTGACGATCAGCAGCGCGTCGCGGGGTTGCAGTTCAAGACACCCGAGGGACTGCTCGGCATGATCAGCAAGGTTCCGCTCTGTCAAGAACCACAAGCATCCCAGGGCACCTGCTCCTCCGCATCCCAGATAGGACACACCGTGGTGGAGGCCGGTCCAGGCCCTTACCCGCTGGTTGTGCCCCAACCGGGACAGCCACCGGCGCCGATCTATCTGACGGGTGGATACAAGGGCGCGCCGTACGGCCTGTCGATCGTCGTGCCGCTGGTCGTCGGCCCGTTCACGTTGCAAACGCAGATCGTGAGAGCGAAGATCGAAGTGGACCCTGTGACTTCGAGGTTGACAGTTACGACCGATCCACTGCCAACGATCATCGACGGAATCCCTGCGGACTTGCGCACGATTAACGCTGTGATCGACAGGCCAGGGTTCATGTTCAACCCGACGGACTGCAGCCCGCAAGAATTCTCCGGCACCGCGACGAGCATCGAAGGCGCGAGCGTTCCGATCTCGAGCCACTTCCAGGTCGGCTCGTGCAGAAGCCTGACATTCAAGCCGAACTTCAAGGTCTCGACCAACGGCAAGACGTCCCGCAAGAACGGTGCGAGCCTCACCGCGAAGATCCTCTATCCAACGGGGGCGCTGGGGGCAAATCAAGCCTCGAGCCAGTCGAACATCTCCTCGGTGAAGGTCGATCTGCCGAAGGTGCTTCCTTCGCGTCTGCCGACCTTGCAACATGCCTGTACAGCCGCCCAGTTCGAAGCCAACCCGGCGGGATGCCCTCCGGCGTCGGTCGTAGGGCATGCGACGGCGATCACCCCGGTGTTGCCCGTGCCTGTGACCGGTCCAGCGTATTTCGTGTCCTACGGCGGCGCAAAGTTCCCGGAACTGGTGATCGTGCTTCAAGGCTATGGAGTGACGATCGATCTGCACGGCGAAACGTTCATCAGCAAAGCAGGGATCACCAGCAGCACTTTTCATCAAGTGCCAGACGTACCCATCACGAGCTTCGAGCTCAACCTTCCCCAAGGTCCATTCTCAGCCTTGGCCGCACCGACCGGCCTGTGCGGCAAGAAACTCGTGATGCCGACGGCATTCACGGGTCACAACGGCGCCACCATCAAGCAGAACACGCCAATCACCGTCACAGGCTGCGCCAAGGCAAAGAAGAAGAGCAACGCAGGGAAGACAAAGAAGGCAAAGCCACACGAGCGGAAGAAATGAGATGGACGGTGGACAGGGCGCTTCGAGTGGGTTGAGCTCAGCCTCCGGGCGCTCAGCCCAAAGCGAGATCGCGCGTGAGCGTGTCTCGGGGATCCAGCGCGAGCGAATCGTCAGGGCGATGCTGCAGGAGATTTCCGAGGGCGGCATGGAGAATCTGACGGTCGGCCTGATAGTCGCGCGTGCAGGAGTCTCGAGGCGCACGTTCTATGAAATATTTCAAGATCGTCAGGATTGCCTGTTTGCGGCATTCGCTGACGGCATAGGACGGATCGCTCAGGAGGTGATTCCCTGCTATGAAGGCCCCGGCATCTGGCGGGAGCGGATCAGGGAAAGCCTGGTCGCTGCGCTGCTGTTCCTGGACCATGAGCCTTGCCTGGCGCGATTGCTGATCGTGGACTCGCTCGGCGCCGGAGCGGCGCTGTTGCAGCGACGCTGGCTGGCGGTGGCGCAGGTGGTGAAGGCCATCGAAGAGGGCGGCCGGAAAGGCAAGGACGGGGGAATGCCATCGTCGCTGATCGCTGAAGGTCTTGTCGGCGCCGTGCTGTCGATCGTTCACGGGCGAATAGTCGAACGGGGCAACGACGGCAGCCCTGTGAGCACACATCTGATCGAGCTCGTCAATCCATTGATGAGCATGATCGTGCTGCCGTATCTGGGATCGGCGGCTGCACGTCAGGAGCTGCAGCGACCGTCGCCCACACTGAGCCCGCGGAACGGGAGCGTTGTGCGCGACCCGTTGCTGGCGCTCGACATGCGTCTGACCTATCGCACCGTGAGGGTCTTGACGACCCTCAGGTCGAGACCGGGATCCTCGAACCGCGTGGTTGCCGAGGAGTCGGGTATCTCCGATCAGGGCCAGATATCCAAGCTGCTCAAGCGCCTGCAGGGCTTTGGCCTGGTCGAGAACTCAGCTGCCGGGGGCTCCAACGGGGCACCGAACGCCTGGATGCTGACCCCGAATGGGATGGAGGTTCAGGGTGCCTTCGGGTCCTAGACAGGTTGCTCCCGAGGAGCCTGCCGAGCTGCAAGCAAGGGCGCCCGCCAAGCATGGCGGGCGCCAAGGAGGCCATGTCGCCGAGATGCAACGCAGACGCTTGTTGGCCGCGGTGACAGAACTCGCTTTCGAGGGCGAGGTGCAGGCGCTGAGCGTCGCGAGGCTGTGTGAGCGTGCGGGCCTCTCGCGTCGCACGTTCTATTGCCTCTTCGATGAGCGTGAGGACTGTTTGCACGCTGCCTTTCGGGATGCCGTCGGAGTGGTTGTGGAGGCTGCTGAGAAGGCTGCCAGCAGCCATGAGCGCTGGCACGAGAGAGTCAGGGCGGGGCTGGCCGGGCTCCTGTACACGCTCGACCGTGAGCCGGGGATGGCTCGCCTGCTGATCGTCGAGGCGCTTGGCGCGGGCGCCCAGACACTAGAGATCCGTAAACGGGTGCTCGCGCAAGCTGTCGGCATCATCGATGAAGGACGCGCGGAAGCTCGCGCGGGTCGTGCCCCTCCGCCCCTGACCGCGGAGGGGATCGTGGGCGCCGTGTTCTCCGTTGTTCACGCACGCCTGCTCGAGCGAGACCCGCGTCCGCTGTCCGAGCTGACGGGCTCCCTGATGGCGTTGATCGTGTACCCCTACCTCGGCTCCGCCGCGGCGCAGCGCGAGCTCGAGATCTCGCCGGCGGTTGAGACAACACCCGTGGCGCGGAGGCTGCCGTCGGACCCGTTCAAAGACCTGCCGATCCGTCTCACCTACAGGACGGCGCGCGTGCTGATGTCGATCGCGGAGTCCCCGGGCGCTTCGAGCAAACAGGTGGCCGATGCTTCGGGGATCAGCGACCCGGGGCAGATATCGCGTCTGCTCACCCGCCTGCGCCGCAACGACCTGATCCAGGACAGCGGCATCGGGCCCTCAAAGGGGATGGCAAGGGCCTGGTCGCTGACCGAGCGGGGAGAAGACATCCTGCAAGCCACAGGGCAGGGGTGAGCACATCGATTCGTGCCGGCGGACTCACGCCTCGCACGTCTCGACCACCCGATCAAAGCGCTCTCGGCGGGGATCGTCTGCTCCGACGATCCGGTCGAGCCATGTGCGCACTTCGGGGAGATCGAGATCTTCCACGCAGACAAGCATCTGCTCGATGTCGAGCCAATCCTTCGGACGGTTGAAGATTGCCTTGCACACAAGCAGGTGCTCGGGAGCGAGCACAGGGATCCTCTTCTCCCCGAAGGGCTTGCTGCGGATCGCCCGATGCATTGCTTCGTGAAGCGCGTCGTAGGCGAAGAACAGATCGATCGGCGTGTTCCCCCAGCGGAGGCGACACTGGCCGTCGCGCTCCACGATCTCCCGCTCCACCCCCTCGCCGATACCGATCTTCGCCAGCTCACGCGCGATGTCCGGGTATGCACTCGGAGCCACGAACAGGTTCAGGTCGACGTCGATCGTCGCCCTGGGCTCGGCATAGTAGGCAAGCGCCAGCGCGCCGCCGAACGCGTGTGGCGTCTTAATCCGCGTCAGCTCTTCGTGGATGGCGAGGACCTTCTCGGGGAGGCTCGGCTCGCTCATGCCGGCAACCCCGCCCTCCTTCCTAGACCGGCCGGGAGGCGATGCGTGGGAAGCGGGCGCGTTCGGGGGCGTCGACTCGGGGAAGGTGGTCGACGAGCAGCAGCAGATCGCGCAGCGTCTCGCCACGTCGCTCAGGGGAGGCCGTGATCCAGCCGGCGGCGGCTTCAGCGTTGTCTGTCGGCTGAGCTGAATCGCCCGACAGTGCCTTGACGATCAGCCTGGCAAGCAGCGGTCGCGGTCTGTGGCCTGTCGCCAGGCTCGCCAGCAGCTCTCCGGCTGCGCGATCGGAGGCCGGCACCATGACCGGCGCCCCGGCACGCCGCGCCGCGCTGTGCAGCTCAGCTGGGTCCACACCCTTCGTCGAGCGCGTGCGGGCGCGTTCGATCACCTCCGGCGTCAGCGTCCTGAAGCTGGCCAGGGTGCGGCTACGAGGACCTACATCCGTGTTACAGGACTCGCGCACCTCCCACGCACCGTTCTTGCGAGCCACGACGTACGCCATAGTGGGTAAAGCATACCACTATGGTAAACGCAGCTTTGCCGGTCTGAGTTGTGGGTGTCCATATAGCCTTGTGCCCGATGCCCTCCCGCAGCGGCCTGCTCGGCCTAGGATCGAACGTCGGCGACCGCCGTGCCCACCTGCAGGAAGCCGTCGACGCGCTTCCCGCCTCAGGTGTGCACGTGACGGCGGCCTCCTCGGTGTACGACACCGATCCGGTCGGCGAGGTGCTTGACCAGCCGAGCTTCCTGAACGCCTGCGTGCTCGTCGAGACGGCGCTCGAGCCGCTGGAACTGCTCGATGCCGTCAAGCGCATCGAGCACGAGCTTGGGCGGGTGCCCGGCGGCGTGCGTCACGGCCCGCGGGCGATCGACATCGATGTGCTCATGCTCGGAGAGATCGAGCTCTCCCACGAGCGCATGACGCTGCCGCACGAGCAGGTTCTGAGCCGTCGCTTCGTGCTGATCCCCGCGCTCGAGCTCGACTTCGAGCTGGCGACGCCCAGCGGCGCGCGGTTGTCGGACGCGCTTGCGGTTCTCCCGGTGAGCGAGGGCGTCCGCTGGGCAGGACCGCCGCTGTCGGTCTGACGCGACCCCTCTCACGCGGACTCTCTCACGCAGTCCCTCTCAAGCGGTCCCTCTGACGCGGTCCGTCTGAGATATGCGGCACGCCGGCGCGCTCGTCACAGATCGGCCACGCCGAGGATCGAATCCCGATATTCGGGAACTGTGGGGAAAGGATCGGGCGTCAACGGCGTCTTCCCTCTTGACCCCGCCTCCCCGGCGGATCGGTCCCGTGCGACATCAACGACCGTAGGAGCTTTCATGAAGACACCGACAACCGGCCTGATTGCCGTACTGGGCGCATCTGCCCTGCTGGCCGCCGGCTGTGGCAGCTCGAGCAAATCCTCGAGCGCCACGACCGCGGCCGCCACGACTCCGACGACGAGCGAAACCGGCTCGACCGCCGCTGCGACAACGCCCGCAGCGACCCCGGGCACCACGGTGGTCGTCAAGCACTCGGGCAAACTCGGCACGATCCTCGCTGCAGGCTCGAAGAAATTGACCGTCTACATGTTCGAGGCCGACAAAGGCGCGTCCTCGAAATGCACCGGCGAATGCGCTGCCGTATGGCCGCCCGTCACCACCAGCGGCGCTCCCACAGCATCAGGTTCGGCGAAGTCCGCCGATCTCGGAACGATCACCCGCTCTGACGGCACCACCCAGGTGACCTACAAGGGCCACCCGCTCTACTTCTTCGCAAAGGACAAAGATTCGGGCGACACCTACGGCGAGGGCGTGAACGGGTTCGGAGACGACTGGTACGTGCTCAAGCCAAGCGGAAGCAAGGTGGACGACGACGACTCCTGAGGGCCAGCAACGGCCCCAGGGCGGGGCGGGTCGCGGCGGGGGAGGCTGGCTCCCCGGTCGGCCCGCCCTGACTTTCCCTCAGTGCACCACGACCTTGCCTACCATGCCTTCGGAGACGTGAATCGTGCAGTGGTAGCTGAACGTGCCGGATTTGGTGAAGCGCACGCTGAAGGAGCCTTTGGTCATCGTGCGCGATTTGAAGCCTTTGCCGGTGACGTTGTGTTCTGTGCCTTTGTCCTCCCACAGCCACCTCACCGTGTCGCCGCGTTTGATGCTCAGGGCGGCGGGGTGGAACCTGATGTGCGAAAGCGTCACCGTGTGAGTGCTCGCGCTGTGGGCCGACCCTGCGGCAAGCGCCGGGATCGCAGCGCCGGCCGCCACAGCCAGCGTCACGAGCGCACCGGCAAGTGTTCGTCCTCTCATGGTCGAGACTCCTCTCTGCGGGGCTGGCCCCGCTTCTGTCGCTAACAACACAGACTCCGCGCCCGGCCGGACCTTCCTGAGGCTGGCCGAGGCTCCTGCCGTTCGACTGGACTTCCTGTCGTTTCACCAGGCTGTCCCGACGTTGACCGGGGTTCCCTGTCGTTCGGCCAGGATTCCCGCCGATCAGGCCGTGTGTGGCTTCTCGCTGCCCCAGCTGGCGAGGTTCAAGAGCGTGTGCGCGCTCACGTCGTGTCCAGATACGACACACAGGTGACCCCCGCGCCGCCACGTCACAACGGTCGCGCCGTCGTGGGAGAGCAGACGGTAGGTCACACCCCAGCGTCGCACCAGGGTCCCCCCGTGTGTCGCGGGCGCGGGGCCCGAGACGATCGCATAGCCGATCCGCCGGCCCGCGCCGTTGGCATAGAAGATCGTGGTGACGCTCCGTCCTGCCAGGCGATCGCTGCGGGCACCGCTGCTGCGCCAGCCGAAGCGCTCCTTCCAGTACGGGAACGGCACGCCACCGACCGCCACCGCCAGCTGGGCGCGATCGGTCCTGCTCTCGACCGGCGCCGGCATCGTCGCGGTGCTCAACGTGAGCGCGGCGGCCTGCTGCACGTTGAGCCCTGAGCTCCCTCCTGCGGACAGGTCGATCGCCATGACCATCGCCGCCAGCGCGATCGCGGCTGCCGCAGCCGCGAAGCCGACGCGTCGCATCGCAAACGAACGTCGCGGGCGAGCTGGCGGGATCATCGCCTCGACCCGGCGGTGAAGCGAGGCGGGCGCCGCCGGCTGCGCCGCGGCGGTCAGCTCGACCATCCGCCGCTGCTCGGCCAGCGCCGCCTGCAGCTCGCGCGATCCGCCCACCCGCTCGAGCGCCCGCTCGCGGCGCTCAGGCGCAAGCGAGCCGTCGGCGAGGGCGGCCAGCTCGAGCTCGGTGTCTGTCGGCAGATCGGTCATAGGTGTCCCTGCTCAGCAAGACGCTCAGGAGGCGGCGAGCCTTCCCGTACGGCTGAGAACTTCCTCTGCGGGGTCTGGCGCCCGGTGGCCTGAGCGCCGTTCAGCTGCTCCACCGGCGCTCCGGCTCCCTCTGAGCGTGCCTGCTGCGCGTCGGGCTCGGGGTCCTCCGTCAGCATGCGCGCCACCTGGCGGCGTGCCCTGAACAGTCGCGTCGTGATCGTCGCCTCCCGTGTGCGCAGCGCGCTCGCCGCTTCCCGGTAGGACAGGCCGACGATGTCCACCGCCACCAGCGCCAGGCGGAAGTCCTCCGGGAGCTCTGCGATCGCCGCATAGAGCTCCTGCACGTCCAGCGCGCTCTCCGGCTGGGAGGTCGGTTGGGGATCCGCAGCGATCACGTCCTCGAGCGACGCGCTCGTCACGGGCCTGCGTGAGGCGGTGCGCCGCGAGGTGAAGAAAGTGTTGCGCAGCACCCGCATCAGATACGCAAGGTCGTCGTCCCCACGCAGCAGCCGAGGCTTTGAGAGCACGCGCGCAAACGTGTCCTGCACAAGATCCTCCGCGTCCTCGCGCGAGCCGCACAATGCCCAGGCCGCGCGGTAGAGGCGGTCGATGTGCCGTGTGAGCGACTGTGGGTCCAGGGCGCGCATTGGCTGTTGGCGCTCGACCTCGGGGCGCGCGAGCGGCCGCGGCATCGATCGAGACGATCTTGCGACTGTAGCGCTCCGCGCACCGTCCGTGTGGGGGGAGTGGGAGACATGTTCGGGGTCGCGGGAAGGATCCCCGGTGGGCGGCGTCTTTGGCAGTTGAGGCGTGCCGAGTGGCGGTCGCGATGGCCGCGGTGACCGTGACCGGCGCGTCTCGAGGTATCGCTCGAGTTCGAGGGAGAGGTGGGTTGAGATCGTGAGACTGCGTCGGCGCTACGTTCCACTGATAGCCGTGCTCGGGATCGCCGCGGCGATCCTGCCCGCGATCGCGAGCTCCGAAACGGGCCCCACCGTGAATGCGGTCGACACGGGCATCTACTCCCACGCCTGGTCGCCGGCGCAGGTGGCGGTGATGGCTGGCGGCGTCGTCACGTTCAGCAATCCCACGACCACGAGGCACGGTGTGAAGTGGGTCGGCGGACCGGCCACGCCCACATGCGACAGCGGCGTCCCGGTCGGGACCACCGAAGCTGCCTCCGGCACCGAATGGAGCGGCACCTGCACGTTCGCCCAGGCGGGTACCTACACCTTCTACTGCACGGTCCACGGCCCCGAAATGACCGGCACGGTCACGGTCAGCGCAGATGGGACCACTACCACCACCATGACCACTCCGACTGGTCCCACCACGACCACCGGCGCCACTCCCCCGCCGAGCGGCGAAGCCCCCTCCGGCTCCCCGTTCGCCGCGGCCCCCTCGCTTCGCGCAAGCCAGCACGGAGCCTCGGTGCACGGCTCGCTGGACATCTCCAAGGCCGGAGCCGGCGATCGTGTGGAGGTGGACCTGCTCGCGAGCAGCGCCTCGCTGGGCGCCGGCAGGCACGCCACGCGGGTGACGGTCGGACGATTCGTTCACAGCAAGGCCACCGCCGGGCGGCAGTCCTTCACGGTGAAGCTCAGCGCTCAGGCCCGGCGCGCGCTCAAACGTCGCCACCGACTTGCGCTGACGGTGAAGATCGTGCTCACCCCCGTCAGCGGCGAACCCACCACGCTCACCCGATCCGTGGTCGAGCGCCCCTGATGAGAGGCGGTAGATGAGATGAGGTCGTTTGGGCGTCACATGTCGCGTTTGGTGTTGCCGGGAATCGTCCTGGCCCTGCTTCCGGCGACGGTGCTTCCGGCTGTGGCCTCCGAACCGAGCTCCACCGGCGCTGTGATGGCGGAAAACGTGCCCGGCGGCGGCTTCTACAACGAAGAAATCCACCGTTGGGCACCGCCGCAACTGACGGTGAAGAACGGCGGGGTGGTCACGTTCAGCAACCCCACCCCGATCCCCCACGGCATCTACTGGGTAGGAGCGGCGCCCTCATGTGACAGCGGTGTCAAGGAGGGCACCACCGAAGCCGCCTCCGGGCCGGAATGGAGCGGGGGCTGCACCTTCACCAAACCGGGCGTCTACCAGTACTACTGCACAGTTCACGGCCCGAAAATGAGCGGCACGATCACGGTCCCGGGAACGCCCATTGCTGCAACCGAAGAACCCACATCGGTGACACAGACCGGCGCGACCTTGAGCGGCGCCCTCAATCCTCAAGGTGAAGCCACCGCCTACTACTTCGAATACAACGCCACCTCCGGCCCGGTGCAGAGAACCGCAACTACCTCCGAGGGCGCCACGGACTTCACCGTTCACTCCGTAGCCACAACCCTGAAAGGCCTGTCCCCGGAAACGACCTACCACGTCAAGCTGGTCGCGGCTTACGGTGAAAGCCACACCGCCACCGGTGTCGAAAAGACGTTCACCACATCCGCCGTGGCAAAGCCGACGGTCAGCACCGGGAGCGCGGCCTCCCTTACGGAAACCGGCGCCACCCTCAAAGGCGTCCTCAGCGCCGGAGGCCAGGTGACGAGCTACCGCTTCGAATACGGGCTCACCGCGAGCTACGGAGCGCTCACCCCGGTCCAGGAGGCGACCCTCGAAGCGGTCGGCCAGGAAGCGCTCGCCCCCGTCACAGGGCTGCTGCCCCACACCCTCTACCACTTCCGGCTCATCGCCGAAAACGCCTCCGGGCCCCAAGACGGCGAAGACCGCACGTTCACGACCGCCTCCACTCCGCCGCCGTCTCCGCCGTCTCCGCCGTCTCCGACCTCGACCTCACCGGCACCGCCGACCGCCACTACAAGCACAGCGCCATCCCCAACGGGCGTGCTGCCCGGGAGCCTGCTGACCAAAGCCGAAGAACCGCTGCCGGGCCCGGCGTTCACAGGGAGCTCGCTCAAGCTGACGATCCCCCGCCATGGATCCAACGCGCGCGGGTCGATCGAGGTCGGCCAGAGCGGCGCCGGCGGGCGTCTGGAGATCGACCTGCTGGCCAAGAGCGCCCTGCTCGGCAAAGGGCGAGGCTCCAAGCTCGTGAGCGTCGGCCGGCTCGTCCGCCAGTCGCTGCCAGCGGGAAGGCTGTCGTTCTCGGTCGCCCTCACGGGGCAGGGCAAGCGCGCGCTGGCGCACCGTCACTCACTGTCCTTGACGTTGAGGATCACCCTCACGCCGACCCGCGGCGCCACCACGAGCCTCACCCGCAGCGTCGTGCTGCGCGCCTAGCGGTCAGGCCGTAGCGGGCTTCGGCAGCCACTCGGCCGGCAGAGTGCCTGCTGGCACCTCGCCGGCCTGTGGCTCAAACCAGCGTGTGAGCCCAAGCGCCGGCCGGGCGGGTGGGCCCTCGATCATCGATCGGATGTCGGCCATCGTCATCAGCAGCCTGATCGAGCTGCCGATCTGCAGGTCGGCAGCGTTTGGCTGCTCGCCGCCCAGCACCCCGTCGGCGATCCATGCGTCGATGTGGTCGAGCTGGGCTGGCAGCGCCGCCAGGTCGGCTCGCGCTTTGCCGTCATCAGCCTTGTTCAGGCGCGCCATCGCCTTCGCGGTCAGCGGCAGCGCTGGGCGCATCAGCGCCCGCGGGAGTGGCAGCTTCGCATCGCCGGCATAGCTCTCCATGCACCCCGGATCGCGCAGGAACCCCGCGTCCAGGAGTCGCCTGGGCACGCTCTGCAGCACCTCGTCGCCCCAGCGCTCGGCCTCCAGCACTCGTGCGCGCGCCACCGCATCGGAGATCGGCGGCAGCAGCGCCGGCTCGGACACAAGCGTGTCCAGACGGCGCATGATCGTGCGCGATCCCGCCAGGCGCTCACCGTCGATGCGCAGTCCGGGAACCGTGTTGCCGCCATATCGCAGCGGCCCCACCATCAGCTGCGTCATCGGCAGCAGGTCCACGCGCTCGTAGTCGATCGACTTCAACCGCAGCGCCACCTCCACCGCCGCGCACGGATGGGACCCGGGTAGCGCATAAAGCTTTACTTTCACGCTGCGAGCATAATCCCCCGCCATGCTGCTTGTCGTCGACGTCGGCAACACCCAGACCCACTTCGGGACCTTTCGTGGCGAGGATCTGCTCGAGCACTGGCGTTTCGCTACCGTGCGCGAGTCCACCGCGGATGAGATCGGCGCCGCGCTCGGCAACCTCCTGGAGCTGCGCGGCCTCTCCTTCCGCGACCTGAGCGCTTCGATCGTCTCCTCCACCGTGCCCCACCTGGAGCCCGAATGGACCGCGATGGCAAAGCGCTATCTCGGCCACGAGATGCTGGTGGTCGGGCCTGGCCTGAAGACCGGCATGGCGATCCGCTACGACAACCCCCGCGAGATCGGCGCCGACCGGCTCGTCAACGCGGTCGCCCTGCGCGCCCGCTTCGGCGGCGGCCCCGCGGTGTGCGTGGACTTCGGCACCGCCACCACCTTCGATGTGGTCTCCGCCGAGGGGGAGTACATCGGCGGGTCGCTGATGACGGGAATCGAGATCTCGCTCGATGCGCTCACCGAGCGCGGCGCCCGCCTGCCCAAGGTCGAGCTCGCCCCGCCGAAGACCGTGATCGGCAAGAACACGATCGACGCGATCCGCTCGGGCGTCGTCTATGGCTACGCCGGCGCCATCGACGCGATCCTGCGACGCCTCTACGAGGAGCTTGGCCGGCGTGTGCCCGTGGTGGCCACCGGAGGCCTCTCTAGCCTGGTGGTGCCCTTCACCGAGGAGATCCAGGAGGTCGACGATCTGCTGACCCTCACGGGCCTGCGCCTGATGCACGAGCACAACGCTCAATAGCGCCTGCCCCGGCATCCACCGCCTCCCGGCGTGGACGGCCCCGAGGCACGCTGCGGGAGTGGCATCCGCTGTGGGCCCAGAACTAGCTGCAGGCCCAGCACCCGCTGTGGGCCCAGCACCCGCTGTGGGCCCGGCACCCGCCACAATGGGGACACGATGGCCTCGCTCTCGGACTCCTGGACACTCGGTCCCCTGACGGTTCCCAACCGTGTGATGCTCGCGCCCCTGGCGGGCATCGGCAACTGGTTCGTGCGGCTCCAGGCAAAGCGCTACGGCGCCGGGATGGCCGTCTCTGAGATGGTCTCCAGCCACGCGATCTTCCACGGCAACGAGCGCACCTGTGTGGAGATGCTGCGGATCGATCCCCGTGAGTGGATCGTCGGCGGTGGCGAGGGCAGGGTTGGCGATGCGGGCAGCGCGGGCATCGGGGGCCTTGGGCGCGAGCCGGCCGCCGGCCCCGTCTCGATCCAGCTGTTCGGCCAGGACCCGGCCGTGATGCGGGTCGCGGCCCGGGCGGTGGCCCAGGCCGGCGCGGATGTGATCGATCTGAACATGGGCTGCCCGGTGCCGAAGGTCTGCAAGACCGGCGCCGGCGCCGCGCTGCTCGACGATCCCGACGTGGCCGTCGCCGTCGCGAAGGCCGCCCACGAAGGCAGCGGCCTGCCGGTGACCGTCAAGCTGCGCTCCGGCAGGCGCCCCGGGGACACCAGCGGCTTCGAGCTCGCCCAGCGGCTCGTCGGGGAGGCAGGCGTCGCGGCGATTGCGTTCCACCCCCGCTCGGCGGCGGTCCACCACAAAGGCGTCCCCGACTACGAGATGGCCGCTCGCCTCGTGCAATCGCTCGATGCCCCCGTGATCCTCACGGGCGGGCTCGCCGACGCCGAGTCCACGCTCGGCGCCTACCGACAGACCGGCGCGAGCGCTGTGATGCTCGCCCGCGGCTCGCTGGGCAACCCGTGGTTGTTCGAGCAACTGCTCGGATCGCGCACGGCCGAGCCCACGCGCGAGGAGGTGCTGAAGGAGCTCGACTGGACGATCGATTGCGCGATCGAGCATCTTGGCTCCCAGCGGGCGACGCGCTACCTGCGCAAGTTCTACCCCTGGTACGTGGCGCGACTGGGCCTCGAGCGGGCGCAGGCAAAGCTTCTGGGAGAGTCCCTGCAGAGTGCCCCCACGCTCGAGGACGCTCGCTATACTGCTGCGCTCGCTGCGCCCCCACGGGCGGCGATTCCTGCTTGAAGGCGGGATTCTCAGCCGTCCGTCAAAGCCAACCTGCCACCCACCGAGGGTCACATGCCGAAGGACGTCATCCTCACTCCCGAAGGTCTCGAGAAGCTCAAAGACGAGCTCGAGCTGCTTTCCACCGCCAAGCGCCGTGAGGTGGCGGAACGGATCAAGGAGGCCCGCGAATTCGGCGACATCGCCGAGAACGCCGAGTACGACGACGCCAAGAACGAGCAGGCGATGCTCGAGTCGAGGA